>CAYYGF010000076.1:0-9532 GCA_964471315.1 uncultured Oscillospiraceae bacterium
GATCTGTGAGGAACTGTGGACGCCGCTGCCGCCCTCTACCATGCTGGCCCTAAGCGGTGCGGAGGTGATCGTAAACCTGTCCGCCTCCAACGAAACCATCGGCAAACGGGCCTACCGGCGGGATCTGGTGAAGCACCAGTCCGCCGCGTTGAACTGCATCTACGCCTACTGCTCCGCCGGGTCTACGGAGTCTACGCAGGATCTGATTTTCTCCGGCCAGTGCATCCTTGCGGAGAACGGTACGGTGCTGACGGAAACCAAGGAGCCCATCGCTACGGATTATCTTCTGATCCAGGACTGTGACCTGGGCCGAATCCGGGCGGACCGGCGGAGAAACAAGAGCTTCAAGGACGCGGCCCAGCGGTATCCGGAGTATCCCACCGACGAGATCGAAACCTTTGCGTCCTCACTGCGTTCCGACGGCGCTTTGTACCCGCTGCAAAAGCTGCCTTTTGTCCCCTCCGGCAAGCAGGATCGAATCCAGCGGTGCATGGAGATCTTCCACATGCAGGTGGCGGGTCTGAAGCAGAGACTTTCTGCCATTGGCAATCCCAACGCGGTGATCGGCATATCCGGAGGCCTGGATTCTACCCTGGCTCTGCTGGTGGCGGTGGAGGCCATGCGGCAGCTGGGGCGCCCTACAACGGATGTGTACGGCGTGACCATGCCCTGCTTTGGAACCTCCGACCGGACGTACCAGAATTCCTGGGAGCTGATGCGTACCCTGGGCATCTCCTGCAAGGAAATCAACATCCGGGAGGCGGTGTCTCTGCATTTCCGGGATATTGGCCATGACCCGGAGGTGCACGACGGAACCTACGAAAACTCTCAGGCACGGGAGCGTACCCAGATTCTCATGGACTACGCCAGTGTGGTGAAGGGAATCGTGGTGGGCACCGGCGATTTGTCCGAGCTGGCCTTGGGCTGGTGTACCTACAACGGCGACCACATGAGCATGTACGGCGTCAATGCCTCCATTCCCAAGACCTTGATCCGCTGGATGATTGACGCCATCTCCGATATGGATGCCTTTGCTGCGTCCAGGCCGGTTTTGCAGGATATTCTGGATACGCCCATCAGCCCCGAGCTGCTCCCCCCGGACGCGGAGGGGAAGATTGCCCAGCATACCGAGGATCTGGTGGGGCCCTATGCTCTGCATGATTTCTTCCTGTATTACACCCTCCGGTATGGCTATACGCCGGAGAAAATCTACATCCTGGCCTGTCGAGCCTTTGCCCAGGATTTTGACGGTGCCACGGTGAGAAAGTGGCTGATTACCTTCTATCGTCGTTTCTTCTCCCAGCAGTTCAAGCGCAGCTGCCTGCCGGACGGGGTGAAGGTGGGTTCTGTTACCCTCAGTCCCCGGGGAGATTGGCGGATGCCCAGTGATGCCAGCGCCCGGATTTGGCTGGAGCAGGCGGAAAAACTGTAAGCATCGGGATGAAAAGCCAGGGCCGCAGCTTTCGCTGCGGCCCTGGTTTTTGAAGTTTTGGGTTCATGACCGGAGACAGCGGATAACCTCCGTTGTGGTTAAGCCTTTTCCTTCGCTGCCTTCAGTGCTTTGGCCAGCTGGTCGGGGCAGGAGGTGCTCTTCATGCCGCAGGTGATGCCATCCAGACGGGAAATGACCTCGTCCACATCCATACCCTCCACAAGCTTGCCGATGCCCTTCAGATTGCCGTTGCAGCCGCCCAGGAATTCCACGTTTTTGACCTTGTTGTCCTCCAGATCGAAGGAAATCATCTGAGAGCAGGTGCCTCTGGTTTTAAACTGGTACATAATCAAAATCCTTTCTGTTTACTGTGAAAGCGTTGCATTCACAGTAAAAATTGATTGAAATACCAGCGGCTCGCCCCTTGCGGGGCAACCGCCGCTGATGCATAATAAATACCCATGCGCCAAAGTCTTTCGTGATTTGTGGCGCACTGAAAAGCGCATGGGTATTTATCATGTGATATCCACAAGCTTCGCATCCACAAGCCGGGCCAGTTCTTCCGGCGGAACCACCATCTGATGGCCTCTGGCTCCGGCGGAGACGGCGATTTCCTCCCACAGGATGCAGGTTTCATCAAAAAAAGTGGGATACTTCTTCTTCATGCCCACAGGACTGCATCCGCCCCGGATATATCCGGTGAGAGACAGAAGCTCCTTCACGGCCACCAGTTCCATATTTTTGTCCCCAGCGGCCTTTGCCGCCTTTTTCAAATCCAGCTCACAGCACACGGGAATACAGAACACGTTGATGCCGGTTTTTTCGCCCCGGGCGACCAAAGTTTTGAATACCTGTTCCGGGGCCATGCCAATGGCCTGGGCGGCGTGGGTGCCGCTGAGATCCTTCTCATCGAATTCGTAGAAGCATTCCCGGCAGGGAATGCCCGCCTGCTGGACAAGCCGTACTGCATTCGTTTTCGTTGCCATTTCCAATCACCATCTTTTATTATACGATAAATTTTTCGTCCTTGCAAGAGTGAATTGGAAGAAAAATTCCGGATATACTAGGAAAAACGAAAATGGAGGCAGCTATGAAGGAAGAAGCGGATCAGAAGAAACAGGAGCGGGAGCAGATCATAGAGCTTGGCTCCGACATTACCAAATCCAGCAAGGGGAATATCTATACGCTAACCATAATCGGCCAGGTAGAGGGCCACCAGGTAGCGCCGGAAAACGTAAAAACCACCAAATACGAGCACGTTCTGCCTCTGTTGGCGGGCATTGAGGAAAGCGATGACATTGACGGACTTCTGCTGCTTTTGAACACCGTCGGCGGGGATATCGAGGCGGGTTTGGCCATTGCGGAGATGATCGCGGGGATGAAAAAGCCAACGGTTTCCCTGGTTCTGGGTGGAGGGCATTCTATTGGAATTCCCTTGGCGGTATGCACGAAGAAAAGCTTTATCACACCCACAGCAAGTATGACCGTCCATCCGGTGCGGATGACCGGACTGGTGGTAGGCGCGCCCCAGACCTTCCGGTACTTTCAGCGGATCCAGGAGCAAATCGCGGATTTTGTAACGGCCAATTCCCGGATCAGCCGGGAGGATTTTGAGCACTATATGATGGCCACGGGAGAAATGGCTACGGATGTGGGAACCATTCTGTATGGCAAGGAGGCGGTTTCCTCCGGCCTAATCGACAAGCTGGGAGGGCTGAACGACGCGCTCAGCACCCTGCATCGCATGATCGAAAAACAGAAAAAGCAGACCTAGGGCAGGGAAGAAACCTGCCCATTTCCTTATTACGAATAGGAAACGTACATTTTTTGGGTTTTGATAATAATTTTGATTGACATATGAAGGGAAATCCGCTATAATAAACAAGATTTCGGGGTGTGGCGAAGCTTGGTATCGCGCTTGGTTCGGGTCCAAGAGGCCTCGGGTTCGAATCCCGACACTCCGACCAAAAAGGTGGGAACCGTTTTCGGTTTCCACCTTTTTCATCTGTGCCGGGAATCGAAAGGGCAACGTACTGGAAACACATGTCAGTGGCATGTGTTTCTGCCGTGGGTGAATCCGTTGGGTTCTCCGGCATCCAAAAGCCGCGGCATCGCCGCGACTTTTAGTCTGCTTTCTTCAGCAGATCTCCTGCTCAATGTTGCGGAACAGGTCAGAGTCGAAAAATTCCGGCAGATCCATTTCCAGCCCATCGCAGATTTTCTGAATTGTAGAAACGGTTGTGGAGTTATTCCGTCCATTTACGATGTTATCCAATGTGGACTGCGTAATACCGCACACGGCGGACAGCCCATTGACAGTCAGATTTCTGAGACGGCATAGCTCCAAAATCCGCAGCTGAAGCGCTTCCTTTTGCCGCATGATGCTCACCTCCTTGCTATTTTGTATCGTCAAACCTTATGTATATCATACACGATATGCAACCGTAAATTCAATACCTTTTTCCTAAAATTTACCATTTCCACAGTTTTTTTGGAAAACCTGTGGTTTGTCGGCTTTTGGACACCTTTTCGAGAGTTGCGTTTCTCCGACAGATGGCGTATAATAAGCAAAAACCCCAGCTTGTCGGATTTCCAGAACATGGTAAGGAGGCAGTCTCTATGGAGGACAAAAAGGAAAACCGCAGTGCGCGCCGCTCCCGACGATTGATCCGGCAGGCGTTTTTAGAACTGCTGGAGGAAAAAAGCTTTGATAAGATCACCGTTCTGGAGCTGGCAGATCGGGCGGATGTAAACCGTTCCACCTTTTACGCGCATTATCCGGACATTTATGGTGTTGCAGAGGAAATCCAGAACGAGATTATCCAGCGATATACAGAGCAGTTTCATTGCCTCGCGTATCATTGTTTCCTGGAAAATCCTATGCCCTATCTGGATGCAATGGCTGCCGCTTTGGAGGAAAACCAGGCGTTATCCCGAAAAATCGGACACGCGCTGCCAATTGACCGGGGATTGCGGGAATTTGCCCGTGTGATGGAGGAGAACATGCTTCGATGGCCGGATATTCCGGAGGAGGTCAAGTCCGAGCCGGCCTTCGCGGTTCGCATCCAGTTCTTTTTGGGCGGCATCATCAATACCTTTTTGCTGTGGGAAAAGGGGCAGCTAAGCTGTAGCCGGGAAGTTGTCTGTCAGCAGATTGCTGTGATGATCCGGCAATCGGCATCGGATTTCCTGAACAAGGACTGGACGCGGTGGGGAAAAAACCTGGCGCTTGACTGAGGAAAAACCGTCAGTATACCGGCTTTGTCGGAATTCCGACGCCAAGAGAAAGCTGTTGATTGCCCTGCTTCCTTTTTATGAATATAATATGGATATCCTAATCATTAACAAAGGAGCAGTCCATATGAAAGACGAAAGAATTTACCTTTTAACCGGCGCAGCCGGGTTTTTAGGCTCCAACATCTGTTTGCAGCTGCTGGAGAAGGGCGTCCAGGTTCGGGCATTGGTGCTGCCCGGAGATAAGTCCGCCAGGTTCATTCCCGGCGATGTAGAAATTGTGTACGGCGATCTGTGCGACGCCGCTTCTCTGGATCCGTTTTTCACGGTGCCAGAGGGCCGCCGCAGTGTTGTGATCCACTGCGCCAGCATGGTCACCGTGGATCCCAAATACAGTGACAAGCTGATGGCCGTCAACGTTGGGGGAACCCGCAATATCATCACCCAGTGTCTGGCCCACCCGGAGTGCGAGAAGCTGGTCTACGTCAGCTCCACAGGCGCCATTCCGGAGCTGCCCATGGGCACCCCCATCCGGGAAGTGGATAAGTTTGACCCTTACGACCCGGAGAAGGTGGTTGGCGCCTATTCCCAATCCAAGGCAAAGGCCACCCAGATGGTACTGGACGCCGTTCGTGTGATGGGATTGAAGGCATGCGTGGTTCACCCCAGCGGCATTCTCGGCCCCAATGACCATGCTTTAGGCGAAACCAGCCGCACCCTGCTGCAAATCATCAAGGGAGAAATGCCCGTGGGGATGCAGGGCAGCTTCAACCTGTGCGATGTCCGGGATCTGGCCGCGGGAACCATCGCCGCCGTGGATAAGGGCCGGGTAGGGGAGTGCTACATCCTGGCCAACGAGCCTGTGACGCTGAAGGAACTGTGCGATATGCTCAGCCAGGAATGCAACTGTCAGAAAATCAAATTCTACCTTCCTCTGGGTCTGGCGGATAAAATTGCCCAGGGCCTGGAAAAGCAGGCGGCGAAATCCGGCAAAAAGCCGCTGATGACCACCTTCTCCGTGTATAACCTGGCGCGCAATAACGTATTTGATGACGCAAAGGCCAGAAAAGAGCTGGGATATACCACCCGTCCCTATCAGCAGACGATCCACGACGAGGTTCAGTGGATGGCCCAGGAGGGCCTCATTGACGGGACTGCCTGCCAGGAGTCCCAGGAGCATGAGGAAGGCATGGAGCGGGTTCTGCGGGATATGGAGCGGGATCCCTCTTTGGAAGGCGCGGCGCTGGCAGCGGCCCGGCATGTGGCCGGCCTGGATCCGGAGTGGGATGCGTCCATATCGGAAAAGGAAGTACAAAATCCGTCCCTGGAACAGTTGGCAAAGCGCATGGAGAGCGATGGCGCGGTCACCGGTTCCGACCTGCTGTTCGCTTCCCAGGAGGCCAGGGTAGACACCACCGGGGCCGCGTCCGTAACCGACGGGCAGGTGCTTCACAGGATGGAGCAGGGACTTGTGGGTACGTACCAGAAAATCGAGGACGGTGTGGTCGGCACATACGAAAAAATCGAGGACGGCTTTGTGAACACGTTTCTGCGCCGGGACGGCGAATCCACGGAAGAAGCAAAGCAGCGTGTGAAGCAGTTTGATTCGACGCACAGGGACAAGGAATAACGGTTGCCGTACGGCAGAAATGAGAATGCTTATTGACTGCCGGCAAAGGGCGGCGAAGGGGCGAACAGAGCTGTTCGCCCCTTTTTCTGTATCTATGGAAAGTACAGCCAGAAGAGAATGAGCCCTTGCCAATCCAGAAAGTGAAAACACGGGATAATTGCCGAAAAAATGATGGGAAATACTGGACATTTATATGGTGTGTATGATATAATGCATGTTGTAATCGTTTGTACACAAACGAAGAACAAATGGATAAGAAGGTGATATTTGGTGGATTATACCAAGTATGTGTTAAAGAGCGAGGAAGAACTGGAAGACTTGCTTGCGGGGAAGGACAACTTCTTCGTGGTTGCTTGCAACAAGTGCTTCAAAGAGTTCAGCACGACCGATGAGCCGGAGTGTGACAGCTTTGCGGCCATTGCCCAGGCGCAAGGCAAGCATGTCACCGGAAGCGTGAAGGTGGACTTCCTGTGCAACAAGGTTCAGACCGAAAAGAAGCTGGCCGGGATCGTGCCCGAGGGCACCGAGAATGTGGTGGTCATTTCCTGCGGTCTTGGCGTGCAGACCGTGGCGGATCTGGAAAACGTTCCTGTTTTTACAGCGACCAATTCTCTGAACTACATCGGCCACCATGGCATGGCGCTGACCAAGAAAACCTGCGGTGCCTGTGCCCAGTGCTATTTGAACATCACCGGCGGCATCTGCCCCATTGTGGACTGCACCAAGAGCCTGGTCAACGGTCAGTGCGGCGGCGCGAAGAACGGCAAATGCGAAATCGACCCCAAAAAGGACTGCGCCTGGGAAAAGATTTACCAGCGCCTGGAAAAGCAGGGAAGAACCAGGGAATTCCTGGATCAGCCCATCCAGCTGCGGGACTACTCCGTCAATGACATTGACGCCATCAAGGCTTATGTGGCCGAAGCCCGCGCCAAGCGGTACGAGGGCTTCTACGGCGGTGTCCATCCCACGGAGAACAAGGAATACACCGAGCATCTGGCATTGCAGAAGTTCCCGGAGCCGGATACGGTGATCATCCCCCTGGCCATGCACATTGGCGCGCCCGCGAATCCTGTGGTTCAGCCGGGCGACACCGTCAAGGTGGGCCAGCTCATCGGCGAGCAGGCGGGCTTTATCAGCGCGCCGGTTCATTCCAGCGTCAGCGGCACCGTCATTGCGGTGGAGCCTCATACCCATCCCAACAAGGGCCCCGGTGTCATGAGCGTTGTCATCAAGAATGACGGCAAGAACACCCTGCACGAATCCGTGGTGCCGAATAAGCCTCTGGAAGAGCTGACCCCCGACGAGATCGTAGAGATCGTCAAGGAAAAGGGCATCGTGGGCATGGGCGGCGCGACCTTCCCCACCTACGTCAAGCTGAAGCCTGGCAAGCCCATCGACGCCGTGCTGATCAACGGCTCCGAGTGTGAGCCCTACCTGACCGCTGACCATCGGGTGATGCTGGAGTACGCCGACGATATCGTGTTCGGTCTGCGGGCCATGATGAAGGCCGTCGGCGCCCCCGAGGGCGTGATCCTCATTGAGGACAACAAGCCCGATGCCATCGCGCTGATGGAAGAAAAGGTCGCTCCTTACGACAATATCCGCATCTGCGCCGCCAAGACGCAGTACCCCGAGGGCGCTGAGAAGATGCTCATTAAGAAGGTCATGGGCCGTGCGGTGCCCAGCGGCAAGTTGCCCGCCGATGTGGGCTGCGTGGTGAGCAACACCTCCACAGCCAAGGCCATCTCCGACGCCATCCAGAAGGGTATGCCGCTTACCGAGCGTGTGGTCTCCGTCACCGGCGAATTCATCGCCAAGCCCGGTAACTACATGGTCAAGCTGGGCACCAATGTCCAGGAGATCATCGACCACTGCGGCGGCATCACCGGCGACGATGTGGTGCTGAAAATGGGCGGCCCCATGATGGGCGCTCCCATCAAGGACACCAATGTGCCCATTATCAAGGGCTCCAACGGCATTATCGCCATCGCCGCCGACCACACCGAGGAGAAAGAATGCATCAAGTGCGGCCGCTGCGTGGACGTGTGTCCCATGGAGCTGGCTCCCCTGGATATCTACAAGTATGCCCAGTTGGGTGACACGGATACCCTGCTGAAGCTGAATGTCATGGACTGCTTCTCCTGCAAGTGCTGCGAATACATCTGCTCGTCCAAGATTCCGCTGGTGTCCAAGATCAACGCCGCCAAGGGCATGATCGCGCCTTTGCTGAAGAAGAAATAAGGGGGATGCCATATGTTAATCACAAAATTGAAATCTGAAGAAGCAATTGCTTCCCTGGCCGGCGGTAAGGTTTTCATCATCAACTGCCACGGCTGTAAAGAAGTCGGTTTCCCCGAGGAAGAGGCGAAGGCACTGCAGAAGAAGCTGGCGGAGGAAGGAAAGGTTGTGGGAACCTTGACCACCGACTACATCTGCAATCCCACGGAACTGGCCCTGCGGCTGCGTGGCCCCATGGGAAAGATTGCCGAGGCGGATGCCGTGCTGGTATTCTCCTGCGGCGTGGGTGTACAGACCATCTCCGAGGTTCTGGAGGACAAGCCGGTTTATGCCTGCTGCGATACCATTGAATTGCCCGGCTTCCAGGGCGTGACCCCGCTGGAATACGACTGCGGCCAGTGCGGCGAGTGCTTCTTGAATCTGACCGGCGGCATCTGCCCCATCACCGCCTGCTCCAAGAGCTTGGTCAACGGCCCCTGCGGCGGTACCAAAAGTGGCAAGTGCGAGGTCAATCCCGATATGGAATGCGGCTGGGAGCGCATCTATCAGCGTCTGAAGGCCCAGGGCCGTCTGGACGTTTTGCGCTGCCCCACCCAGATGCACGACTTTAATACGGACGAGGCTACCAAGGCCGCCAAAGAATCTGAATAAATTAGGAGTGAATCAAATTATGAGAATTACAGAACTGTTTGACAACGGTGAATTTGTGGTTTCTGCCGAGGTCGGCCCTCCCAAAGGAATTCATATCGATGGCATGGTGGAGGAAGCCAAGAAGTACCTCACCGATGTGCATTTCGTCAATGTGACCGATAACCAGTCCTCCGTTATGCGTTTGGGGTCTCTCGCTACCTGCAAGGTGCTGAAGGATGCCGGTCTGAACCCCATCTTCCAGCTGACCTGCCGTGACCGCAACCGCATCGCCCTCCAGTCCGACCTGCTCAGTGCCGCCATGCTGGGCATCGACAACATCCTGTGCCTCACCGGCGACCACACCAAGC
>CAYYGF010000077.1:0-9442 GCA_964471315.1 uncultured Oscillospiraceae bacterium
GCGGCGCTGTGGCTATGGTCGGCTGCAACAACCCCAAGGTTCGTCCCGACTCCGCCCATATCGGCTTGATAAAGAAGATGCTGGAGAACGACATCATCGTCATCGCCTCCGGCTGCGCCGCGCAGGCTGCCGCCAAGGCCGGCTTGATGGATCCCGAGAATGCCAAGGAGTACTGCGGCGCCGGTCTGAAGCGTGTCTGCGAGCTGGCGGGCATTCCTCCTGTCCTGCACATGGGCTCCTGCGTGGATATCTCCCGTATGATGATCCTGGCTTCCGACATCGCTAAGGACTGGGGCATCAACATCTCCCAGGTTCCCGTGGTTGGCTGCGCTCCCGAATGGATGTCTGAGAAGGCCGTCTCCATCGGCAACTACGTTGTGGCTACCGGTATCGAGACCTTCCTGGGCGTGGATCCCTACTCCAAGGGTTCCGAGGAAGTCACCGCTCTGCTGCAGGGCGACCACGGCGTCAAGGATTGGGTCGAGGCACGGTTCGTCGTCGATACCGATATCGAGTCCCTGGGCGACAAGATGATCGCCTGCATCGAAGCCAAGCGCGCCGCTCTGGGCATCTGATAATCTTTGCCATCCCGGGTAAGCGCGCCGATGCTTTGGCTCGGCCCAGTATGGCAGGAAATTCTGATTACTTACAATTCGAGGTCTTTTTCCAATGAAACTAGCGATTACCGGTAAGGGCGGCGTGGGTAAGACCACCCTGGCCTCCACACTGGCCCGGCTGTATGCCGATGAGGGCCGCACCGTCCTGGCGGCGGATGTGGACCCGGATGCCAACCTGGGACTGGCCTTGGGCCTAAGCCAGGAGGAAGTGGACGCCATCGTCCCCATCTCCAAAATGCGAACTCTGGTGGAAGAGCGCACCGGCGCCAACGCCGCCAACAAGTTCTTCAAGCTCAATCCCTATGTGGCGGACATCCCCGATACCTTCTCCAAGGACATCAACGGCGTGAAGCTGCTGGTGATGGGCACCGTGGACGTGGGCGGCAGCGGCTGTGTCTGCCCGGAGCATGTGATGCTCAAGGCCATCCTGTCCGCTCTGACCTACCGCAAAAACGATGTGGTCATCATGGACATGGAGGCGGGGCTGGAGCACCTGGGCCGGGGTACCGCGGGCAACATGGATCAGTTCATCGTGGTCATCGAGCCGGGTGCCCGCAGCGTGCAGACCTACCACAACGTCAAGCGGCTGGCCGCTGACCTGGGGGTGAAGCAGGTTCGGGTGGTTGCCAATAAGGTTCGGGATGCCCGGGATGAGGAATTCGTGAAATCCGCCATCCCGGCGGAGGATCTGCTGGGCTTTATCCACTACAATCCGGAGATCATGGACGCGGATCGTCAAGGCAAATCGCCTTACGACTTCAGCCCCACGGCAATCGAAGAGATCCGGAGAATCAAGGAAATTCTGGATCGTGACGAGAATTGACGGATTTATCCAAAAGAATATGATTTAGGAGGAAATACCGTGACACTTTTTGATCGTGTTTTTGGCGGTAACGACTACAACTACGCCCGTACCGTAGCCGCCATTGAGGAAGCTATCGCCGCCAACGGCGAGGGCTGTGCTGTGTCCTTCCCCGGCACCGCCTACAGCCTGCCCTGCTACTATGGCGTCACCGGCGTGAAGATCACCACCCTGGGTGAGATGAAGGCCGCCATGGAGACCATCAAGGGCATGATGACCCGGAACAACCGTCTGCAGGACGCTTTCGACAGCGGCATCGCTTCTGCCCTGTGCGCTGAGTTCCTGGAGGCTCTGAAGTACTTGAACGGCGCCGAGCCCTATGCTGAGCCCGAAATGGGCCACCTGACCGACGCCTTCGTCCGGAACCTGGGCGTGCCCCTGGTCACCGGCGATATCCCCGGTGTTGCCGTTATCATTGGTGGCGCGGAGGATCCTGCTGAGACCGTGGCTCTGGCCAAGTCCTACCAGGCTCAGGGTATCCTGGTCACCCTGACCGGCGACTCCATCAAGCACTGCTATGACGCCGGCATGAAGCTGGGCGAGAACGTCCGCGTGGTGCCCCTGGGCTACGAGATGCAGTCCGTCATCCACGTGGTGAGCGTGGCTGTCCGTGCCGCCTTGATCTTCGGCAACGTGACTCCCGGCGACTTCAAGGCTCTGGCCAAGTACACCATGGACCGTGTCAAGGCCTTCGTCAACGCCTATAAGCCCCTGTCCGACGAGATCGTCTCCTACGGCGCCGGCGCTATCTGCCTGGGCTTCCCTGTTGTCTCCAACGAGACCGAGAACATGTTCCGTGTTCCCAAGTCCCTGATCCAGCAGTTGGATACCTCCAAGTGGAACGCCACCTCTCTGGAGGCCCGGGATATCAAGCTGAAGATCACCAACATCGACATCCCCGTGGCCTTCGCCACCGCTTTCGAGGGCGAAATCATCCGCCGCGGTGACATGCAGGTGGAAGTGGACGGCTCCCGTGTGGACTGCTTCGAGCTGGTGCAGACCAAGGACGCCGCCGAGGTGGAGGATCACAAGATCGAGGTCATCGGGCCCGAGATCGACGATGTCCCCGTGGGCAGCAAGATCTCCCTCAGCTACACCGTGGAAGTGGCCGGCAAGGCCATGCAGCCCGACTTCGAGTCCGTTATGGAGCGGAAGATCCACTCCTGGATCAACTGCATCGAGGGCGTTATGCACACCGGCCAGCGTGATATGATCCGTATCCGTATCAGCAAGGCTGACTTCGAAGCCGGCTTCAAGTTTAAGCATCTGGGCGAAGTGCTGTACGCCAAGGTCAAGAGCGAGTTCGAGGCCGTTGTGGACAAGTGCCAGGTTCGTATTGTGGTGGACGCCGAGCAGAACGCCAAGCTCCGCGCCGCTGCCAACGAGGTGTTCGACAAGCGTGACGCCCGTCTGGCCTCTATGACCGACGAGTCCGTGGATCAGTACTATACCTGCATCATGTGCCAGGCCTTCTCTCCCAGCCACGTGTGTATCGTTACTCCCGAGCGTCTGGGCCTGTGCGGCGCCGTGTCCTGGCTGGATGCCAAGGCCACCAAGGAGCTGGATCCCGCCGGTCCCTGCCAGCCCATCCTCAAGGAAGGCTGCCTGGACGAGCACCTGGGCCGTTACACCACCGTGGACGAGGCTGTCCAGAAGTACAGCCACGGCGCTCTGGAGCACGTGACTCTGTACTCCCTGTTCCAGGATCCCATGACGAGCTGCGGCTGCTTCGAGTGTATCTGCGGCGTGGAGCCTGTCTCCATGGGCGTTGTCATCACCTGCCGTGAGCATGCCGGCATGACTCCTCTGGGCATGACCTTCTCCGAGATGGCCTCCATGACCGGCGGCGGCGTTCAGACCCCCGGCTTCATGGGCCACGGCAAGCACTTCATCGCTTCCAAGAAGTTCATCGCTGCCGAAGGCGGCCCCGGCCGTATCGTCTGGCTGCCCAAGATGCTGAAGGACCAGATGCGGGAGCGTCTGGACAAGACTGCTCTGGAGATGTATGGTGTGGAGAACTTCACCGATATGATCGCCGACGAGACGATCTGCACCGAGGATCCCGAGCAGCTGCTGAACTACCTGTCTGAGGTTGGCCATCCCGTTCTGAGCATGGAGCCCTTCGACATGTAATGCGGGCAGCGCCCGCAGGCGGTTCGCGGCGTATCCGGGTTCTGTACGAAGAACTCCTGGCTATTGCCCGGTTCGATTCTGCGGCGCCCAATAAACAATAGCAAAAGGGAGCGGAAATTTTTCCGCTCCCTTTTCAGCGCGTTGAAATGGATGGGGATATACAGGAGAAGCGCCCTTTTTATTTTTCCGCCGGTTCCCGAAGCAGGCGGCCCAGGGGCAATTCGGAGGGAGCCTTCAGTCGGGCGGCGAATTCCTTTGGGGTGATCTGGTATTCTGCCTTGAAGGCCCGGTAAAAATTGGAGTAATCCCCGAAGCCGCAGTGCTGGTAGACCTCCGTGGAGGCCATGCCGCCGGACATCATCTGCTTCGCCATGGCCAGTCGCTTCTGGATCAGGTAATGGTGGACCGAGGTGCCCACCAGCCGGTTGAATTCCCGGGACAGGTGGTATTTGCTGATGAAAAACCGGTTGGCCAGGTAATCCAGGGACAGGTCCTCGTTATAGTGCTCGTTGATGTAGGCCAGAACGCTGTACACCACGGAATCGGATACGGCCCGTGTCTCTGTCCGCTGGACGGCCTGAGCGGATAGACGGTTCAGACCAATCAGAATCTGAGCAAGGTATGTCAGCGCGCACAGGCTGCTGTAGGAATCCCCGGCTTCTGACTCGCTGAGCAGCTGCTCCAGCTGGTAGGTCAGCACCTGCCTTAGGGCGTTGCCGGTGCGCAGCAGGTTGGTGTGGCCCGGCGCGGTGGTGTCGAAGCAGGCGGCAAGGTTCTGACCACCCTGGCTCAGCTCTGCCAGGTACCGCTGGTCAATCCATAGCACGATCCGTTCATAGTCCCGCTGCTTGGAATGGAACACAGGCTGATGCAGCTCCATGGGGCTGATGAGCAGGATGTCTCCCGGAGCCAGCTGATAGCTGTGGCTTTCGATATTATACTGGACATTCCCCGAGAGAAAGAAATAGACCTCATAGAAATCGTGGTGGTGCAGGGCGACCTCCTTGAGATAGGCGTCCTTGTAGCGGAAAATCTCATAGGTATTCCGCCGCATATGCTGGCGGCTGTCGAAGCGCTGTATCTTGGTAGCCATGACGGTTTTCCTCCTTTGCCCGGTCAAAGCGGAGGACTTGCCGGGTGCACTTTTTTTACAGCATACAGCAATTTTTGCAAAGTGTCAAGCAACTTTTACAATGCAGTTTGCAAAAAAGTATGATATCATGGTAAATGTGAATAAAAAGGTAGGGTTCTGCGAGGAGTTCCTTAGGCATTTGTACAATATGCATAAAAACAACGCCGGAATTTTGTGGAAACCGAAGAAAAGGAAGGGAGCATTTACCGATGATCGACAATATCGTAATCTCCGGCTTTGCTGACGAGATCGCCCCGGAGCTGGACGAGCAGCTGAAGGTGGTTAAGGAGCTGGGGATGGATCATATCTGCCTCCGGGCCGCGGACGGCAAGGGTGTCGCGGATCTGACCCTGGAGGAGTTCCGGGACAGCATCCTGCCCCGGCTGAACGCTGCCGGTGTGAAAATTTCCTCTCTGGGCAGCCCCATCGGCAAGATCGGCATACGGGACGAGGAAGCCTACGAGACCCAGCTGAAGCAGCTGGATACCCTGTGCCAGATCTGCCAGCTGTCCGGCTGCAAGTACATCCGCATGTTCAGCTTCTGGATGCCCAAGGACGAGAACCCCGATGATTATACCGACCTGGTGCTGGAGAAGCTGGCGGGCTTTGCCAAGGTGGCGGAAAAGTACGATGTCATTCTGATTCACGAGAACGAGAAGGACATCTACGGCGACATCGGCCGCCGCTGCAAGGTCATTCTGGATCGGCTGGCCAGCCCCCACTTCAAGGCCGCCTTTGACTTTGCCAATTTCGTCCAGTGCGGCGAGGACACCGAGGTGTGCTGGGAGATGCTGAAGGAGCATGTGGTCTACATCCACATCAAGGACGCCGAGGTTGGCAACAACCTGAACGTCCTGTGCGGCACTGGCGATGGCAAGATCCCCCAGCTGCTGAAGAAGATCATCCGGGAGGATGGCTACCGGGGCTTCTTGACCCTGGAGCCCCATCTGGTGGTGTTCTCCACCTTCAAGGCCCTGGAGGCCATGGACTCTGCCGAGGTGGAGGCTCACTTTGCCCACAGTGCCGCCAAGAATGGCGCAGAGGGCTATGCCATGCAGTATCACGCCTTGATGGACATTCTGAACGCCATCTGATAGTTTCATAAGTCCTGCTCCCCCGGGAGCTTTCAAACAATCTATTTTTATATGAAGTAAGGAGAATGCAACATGGACAAAATTCGTTACGGTATCATCGGCTTCGGCACACAGGGCAGCAGCTACTGCAATATCCTCACTGGCACCGCTTCTTTCCCCGGCATGCCCGCTGCGGCGATCCCCCCTCACTGTGCCCTGGGCGCCATCTGTGATATCGATCCCGCCAAGCGGGAGGCCGCTAAGGCGAAGTATCCCGACATCCCCGTGTATGAGGACTACAAGGACATGATCGCTTCCGGCAACTGCGACGCGGTCATCACCACTGTTCCCCACTACCTGCACCACGAGATGGCCATCTACGCCATGGAGCATGGCATGAACGTCATCGGTGAAAAGCCCGCCGGTGTCCGCGCCTCCGATGTTCAGAAGATGATCGACTGCGCCAAGGCTCATCCCGAGGTCTCCTTCGGCATCATGTTCAACCAGCGTACCAACAAGCTGTACCAGAAGATCAAGGAAATCGTGGAGTCCGGCGAGCTGGGCCAGATCCGCCGTTCCAACTGGATCATCAACACCTGGTGGCGTCCCGACTCCTACTACCGTCAGAGCGCTTGGCGTGCCACCTGGGGCGGCGAAGGCGGCGGCGTCCTGGTCAACCAGGCTCCCCACCAGCTGGATCTGTGGCAGTGGATCTGCGGCGTGCCCTGTGAGGTCACTTCCGTGAACATCAACGGCTGCCATCGTGACATCGCTGTGGAAAACGACGTCACCATCCTGACCAAGTACCCCAACGGCGCTACCGGCACCTTCATCACCTGCACCCACGACGCCATCGGCACCGACCGCCTGGAGATCGACCTGGACGGCGGCAAGATCGTGGTGGAGGACAGCAAGAAGGCCACCGTCTACCGCATGGCCAAGGACGGCAAGCGGGTGGATGAGGACTACTTGAACGAGAATGTCTCCATGATGGAGCTGGTCATGCTGACCCGCAGCAACGGCAGCGGCGGCCTGTACGAGACCGAGACCTTCGAGAACACCGACGGCTGGGGCGTGCAGCACGGCACCGTTATGGAGAACTTTGCCCTGCATGTGCTCACCGGCTCTCCCCTGCTGGCTCCCGGTGAGGACGGCATCATGGGCGTCCGGCTGGCCAACGCTTCTCAGCTGTCTGCCTGGACCGGCAAGACCGTTCCCCTGCCCTGCGACGAGGCCGCGTACAATGCCGAGCTGAACAAGCTCATCGCCGCCGAAGGCAAATTCCCCGTTCGTGACTAAGCAAATCGACTGACCTTTCGCCCACGGCGGCCTCCGCCGCCGTGGGCTTTGGCCAATAAGGAGAACTGCAACATGATGAAAGCTGCGATCATCGGCTTTGGCACCATCTCCGTTGTCCATATTGACGCCATTGCCAGCAATCCCGGCATGGAGCTGGCGGCGATCTGCGATGTCAACGAGGCCCTGGCGGCGAAGGTTCCCGCCGGTGTGGCGTTCTACACCGACTACAAGCAGATGGTGCGGGAGGTCAAGCCCGATGTGGTTCACATCTGCCTGCCCCATTACCTGCACTATCCCGTCACCAAGGAATTGGTGGAAATGGGCTGCAACGTGTTCTGCGAAAAGCCCATCGCCTTGAATTCCCAGGAGGCGGAGCTGTTCTGCGCCCTGGAAAAGGCCCATCCCGAGGTGAAGATCGGCGTGTGCCTGCAAAACCGCATGAACGAGACTACCGAGGAACTGAAGAGAATCATCGATTCCGGCGAATACGGCGCTGTTGTCGGCGCCCGGGGCTTCGTACCCTGGCAGAGAACCAAAAGCTACTACGACACCCAGCCCTGGCGGGGTACCTGGAAGTACGCCGGCGGCGGCTCTATGATTAACCAGTCCCTGCACACGCTGGATTTGCTGTACTACCTCTGCGGCGATGTGAAGAAGCTCCACGCTGTGGTGGGCCAGACCAACGAGTATGGCATCGAGGTGGAGGGCGACGTGATTGCCCGGCTGGAGTTTGCCAACGGCGCCAATGGATTGTTCTTTGCCACCAATAACAACTGGACCAACGAGTCCGTCCAGATCCGGGTGGCCATGGAGAAAGGCGTGTTCCACATTGAGGACAACACCCTCTACAAGGTCAATCCGGATGCCAGCCGGGAGGTCATCACCAAGGCCCCGGTGCTGGAGGGCATCAAGTTCTACTACGGCGCCTCCCATGCCCGGCTGATTGCCCGGTTCTACAAGGCCGTGGCCGAAAATACTGACGACTACATCCACATCAGCGAGGGCGCCATGGTGGTGCGGTTGATGGATTCCATCTTCCGCTCTGCCAACACCGGCGCGCTGGTGGAAGTATAATGATTTTAATGAAATAAAGGAGTGCATTCCCATGAGCAAAAAAGGTTTGATCGGCGTTCAGATGTCCACCATCGCCCCTGCCAAGATGCCCAGCTTTGAGCCCTTCGAGGTGATGGGCAAGCTGGTGGATCTGGGCTATCACTGCGCTGAAGTTTCCCAGGTTCCCATGACCAAGGAGAATGTGGCCGGTTTCCGCCGGGCCATCGATGAGCTGGGCTTCAATATCTCCTCCTTGACCGCCTCTGTTGCCCCCATGTTCCCCGGCCAGCCCGGTGAGTACCTGTCCAACCCCGATGACTACAAGAAGATGCTGGACGACGCCCGGACCCTAAACTGCGACATGTTCCGTATCGGCATGATGCCCATGAACGCCATCGGCAACTTTGAGAAGTGCGTGGACTTCGCCAAGCAGGCGGAGGAGTACTGCCTGAAGCTGAAAGAGGACGGCATCGACCTGTACTACCACAACCACCACATCGAGTTCATGAAGGTAAACGGCAAGTATCTGCTGGACATCCTGCGGGAGAACGCCCCCCACATGGGCTTTGAGCTGGACACTCACTGGATCCAACGGGGCGGTGAGAACCCTGTGGAGTTCATCAAGAAGTACGCCGGCTCCGTCCGTCTGCTGCACTTGAAGGACTACCGCATCGCCAACGTCAACATGCCCGACATGAGCGCCGGCTTCGACATGAAGAAGTTTGCCAGCGCCTTCTTCGCAGAGCCCGTGCAGTTCGCCGAGCTGGGCCAGGGCAACCTGCCTCTGAAGGCCTGCATCGAAGCTGGTCTGGAAAGCGGCGCGGAGTACTTCTTGATTGAGCAGGACGACTCCTACGGCCGGGATCCCTTCGACTGCCTGAAGGACAGCCGCGATCATCTGATCTCCCTGGGCTACGCCGACTGGTTCTAATGCGGCGAGTCGCCGCTGACAATGCGTGCCTGGGCTGGGTGGTATTCGTTACACCATTGGGTACCGCTCGGTATCGGCGGCTGGCAGTTGTTGCCACCAGTGATGGCGGACAATGCGTGCCTGGGCTGGGTGGTATTCGTTACACCTCTGGGTACCGCTCGGTATCGGCGGCTGGCAGTTGTTGCCGCCAGTGACGGCGGACAATGCGTGCCTGGGCTGGGTGGTATTCGTTACACCATTGGGTACCGCTCGGTATCGGCGGCTGGCAGTTGTTGCCACCAGTGATGGCTGACAATGCGTGCCTGGGCTGGGTGGTATTCGTTACACCATTGGGTACCGCTC
>CAYYGF010000078.1:0-9307 GCA_964471315.1 uncultured Oscillospiraceae bacterium
TAACCACCCAGCCTGTGCACGCATTGTCCGCCGCCACTGGCGGCCACGCATTGTCCGCGGCGACTCGCCGCCGCACACCAACCGAAAAGGAGCTTTTTCCATGATTACCATACAGAAATATGTCCGGGCGCAGAGTCTGGAGGAGGCCTACCAACTGAACCAAAGCAAGCGAAACCGCATTGTCGGCGGCATGCTGTGGATGCGGCTGGGCCGAGCCAGCGTGGCCACCGCCATTGACCTGTGCGATCTGGGACTGGACACCATCGAGGAAACGGAAGAGCAGTTCTCCATCGGCGCCATGGTTTCCCTGCGGCAGCTGGAAACCCACCCGGGCTTGAATGCCTACACCCAAAACGCGGTGAAAAACGCGGTGAAGGACATTGTGGGCGTCCAGTTCCGGAACATGGCCACCGTCGGCGGCAGCATCTGGAGCCGGTTCGGCTTCTCCGACGTACTGACCGTATTCCTGGCCATGGACGCCTATGTGGAGCTTTACAAGGGCGGCGTCATCCCGTTGGAGCAGTTCGCCGCCCGGAAGAAGGATAACGACATTCTGGTGCGGCTGATCGTGAAGAAAACCCCCGGTGCTTTCGTCTATACCGCCATGCGCAACCAGCGCACGGATTTCCCGGTGATCGCCTGCGCCGTTTCCCAAACCGGCGGAGAATACCGGGCGGTGATCGGCGCCCGTCCCGCCAAGGCCATGGTCATCCGGGACGAACCGGGTTTGCTGGCCCAGGGCATCACCCCGGACAGTGCCGAAGCCTTTGCCGGGTTTGTGGCGGAGCACGCCCCCACGGACAGCAACGTCCGAGCCAGCGCCGCCTACCGCAGCCACCTCATCCGCGTGCTGACCGCGCGGGCCACTGCGGAATTGGGAGGGATCTGAAATGGAAATCAAACTGAATCTGAACGGCAAGGCCCTTACCGGCCACATTGAGGCCGATACGGTGCTACTGGACTTCCTGCGCGCGCACGGCTGCTACAGCGTCAAGCGGGGCTGCGACACCGCCAACTGCGGCCTGTGCACGGTGCGGCTGGACGGAACGCCCATTTGGTCCGGGCCCAGGCTGGCCGCCCGGGCGCACGGCCACAGCGTGCAGACCCTGGAAGGACTTCAGGAGGAAGCCGCCAGCTTTGTGGGCTTCATTGCCGACCAGGGTGCCGACCAGTGCGGCTTCTGCAATCCCGGCTTCGTGATGAACACCATCGCCCTGCTCCGGGAGAACCCCGACCCCACGGATGACGAAATTCGGGCCTTTTTGGCTGGGAACCTGTGCCGCTGCTCCGGCTACGACGGACAGCTCCGGGGCATCCGCAGCTACTTGAACAGCCGCAAGGGTTAAGGAGGACGCAATGGAACAGCGAGAATACAAGGTTGTGGGCAAGTCCTTCCGAAAAAAGGACTCCATGCAGCTGCTACTGGGAAAGCCCGTTTATGTGGACGATGTGACGCCGAAAGACGCGCTGGTGGTCACCATTCTGCGCAGCCCCCATGCCAACGCCATCGTCCAGGAAATCAACACCAAAGCCGCCCGGCTAGTCCCTGGGGTGGTGGATATCTACACCTGGGAGGACGTGCCCCAGACCCGGTTCGCCATTGCCGGGCAGACCTACCCGGAGCCTTCCCCCTATGACCGGCTGATTCTGGATCGCCACGTGCGGTTCGCGGGAGACGCGGTGGCCATCATCGCCGCGGAAACCGAGAAAGCCGCCCGGAAGGCCATGAAGCTCATCAAGGTCAAATATGAGGTTCTGGAGGCCGTGCTGGATTACCACACCGCCCTGGACAATCCCATTCTGGTGCATCCCGAGGAGGACTGGGAACCTCCCTGTGAAGTAGGCGGCACCAACAAGCGGAACCTGGTGGCCAGCGGCCTGGACGCCGAGGGAGATGTGGAGGCGGTTCTGGCAGACTGCGACATTGTGCTGGATCGTACCTTCCACACCAAGGCCTTCCAGCAGGCCATGATGGAGCCCTTTACCGCCTACGCCGAGCTGGACCGCTACGGGCGGCTCCATCTGATCTCCTCCACCCAGATCGTGTTCCACACCCGACGGATTCTGTCCCGGGCCTTGGGTATTCCCAAGAGCCGCATCCGGGTGGAAAAGCCCCGGATCGGCGGCGGCTTCGGTGCCAAGCAGACGGCGGTTTGCGACGTGTACCCGGCCTTCGTCACCTTGAAAACCGGACGCCCCTCCAGGATCACCTACACCCGGGAGGAAACCCAGATCGCCGGTTCTCCCCGGCATGAAATGGAAATCCGGGTACGGCTGGGGGCGAACCGGGATGGTAAGATTCGGGTTCTGGATCTGTACACCCTGTCCAATTCCGGCGCTTACGGCGAGCACGGCCCCACCACCGTGGGTCTGTCCGGCCACAAATCCATCCCGCTGTACACCGGTTCCCTGGAGGCCTACCGGTTCGGCTACGACGTGGTCTACACCAATTTGCAGGCCGCCGGCGCATACCGGGGCTACGGCGCCACCCAGGGCATCTTTGCCGTGGAATCCGTGGTCAACGAGCTGGCAGAAACCCTGGGCATGGATCCCACCGTCATCCGGGATCAGAACATGGTGAAAGAGGGCATGGTCATGCCCGCCTACTACGGCGAAACCGCCAACGCCTGCGCCCTGGACCGCTGCATGGCGCATTGCCGTCAGATGTTCGGCTGGGAAGAAAAATATCCCGTCCGGGATATGGGCAATGGAAAGGTGCGCTCCGCCGGTGTGGCCATGGCCATGCAGGGCAGCTGCATCTCCAACGTGGATGTTGGCTCCGCCACCGTTAAGCTCAGTGAGGACGGCACCTACAACCTGATCATCGGCGCGGCGGACATGGGAACCGGCTGCGACACCATTCTGGCCCAGATGGTGGCAGAAATGATGGATTGCAGCTTCGACGATGTAGCCGTGTTCGGCGCGGACACCGACGCCTCCCCCTACGACTCCGGCTCCTATGCCTCCTCCACCACCTATATCACCGGCAAAGCCGTCGAGAAGGCCTGCACGGAGCTGAAAGCCAAAATCTGCGCCATCGGCGCCGAAATGATGGGCTGCGAGGCGGAGGCCGTGGTAATGGAAAGCGGCAGGGTGCGCAAAATCGACACCGACCAGACCGTGTCCCTCACCGACATTGCCTACAAAGCCCAGGTGGGCAACTGCATCCCGGCGGAGGCCACCGCCACCCACTCCTCCCCCGTCTCTCCCCCGCCCTATATGGTGGGCATGGTGGAGATCGAGCTGGATAAGCGCACAGGACTGGTCACCATCCTGGACTACATGGCAGTGGTGGACTGCGGCATCCCCATCAATCCGTCCCTGGCCCGGATTCAGACCGAGGGCGGCATTGTCCAGGGCATCGGCCATACCCTGATGGAGAACGTAACCTACGACAGCCACGGCCGTCCTGTGGAGTCCTCCTTTATGCAGTATAAGATTCCCACCCGGCTGGACATGGGCACGTTGAAGGTGGAATTTGAGCACAGCCACGAGCCTACCGGCCCCTTCGGCGCCAAGTCCATCGGCGAGATCGTCATCAACACTCCCGCCCCGGCCATTGCCCATGCCATCGCCCGGGCCACCGGCGTCTGGCACCGGGAGCTGCCCATCACCCCGGAAAAGGTCGCCATGTCCCTTGTGGAAGAATAACATCAGCCCGGAATTGGTTTTTGCCAATTCCGGGCTTTGCTTCGATAAATCCGTTATTTATGCAGCGCCTTGCGCAGAACGGGGACGATCAGCAGGGCCACGCCGCCGCCGATGAGGGCGGTGATCAGCTGGGGCCAGGCGAACATGGTGGGCAGCGCCTTCAGCATCGGCGCCTTCAGAGTGCCCGCCGCCAGCAGAGGCGCGGCTGCCAGGCCGCAGATGATCTTCACCACCAGGATGTACAGCGTCGCAAATTTCGCGGCGGCAGCGATAAACCAGGCGGCGATCCGCTGCCCCAGTGCCGCGGCCTTCGGGCCGGCAATGAAGTGCAGCAGCACCACAAACACGGTGTTGCCCACCATAATGGCGGGAACCGTAACCACCTGGGGCGCGATGCCCAGCAGGAAGGCCAGCACCGGGGAAATCACAGCCACCGTGATGCCGCTGCTGAGACCCGCCACCAGAACAGTGACCGCCAGCACGGCATTGACACAGGAGCCGGTGACAATCTGGCCAAAGGCCTTGGTCAGTGCCTGGAGGGTAACGAGCAGCGCCAGCATAATGGCGGTTTCCGTGATCCAACGAATTTTCTTGTCCATAGATGATCCCTCTCTTTTCAGAAATTAGTCTGTACCGATGACGCTGGAATAAGCGGTCTTCACGTGAATCCCCGACAGGCCGCCAAGCTTCCCCGCCAAGGTGGAGATGGTGTCCTGGGGCGCGTCCAGGGCGATGGCAATGATATTCACATGCCGCTTGCGGTAGGGAATCCCCATTCGTCCGATGATAAATTCCCCATATTCGTGCAAAATGGCGTTCAGTGTCTCCACCATATCCCATTTTTCCACGATGATGCTGATGACGGCTACCCGTGTTTCCATTGGCATTCCTCCCAAAAATAAAAACTGCCGCAGCCTGGACGGCGCGGCAACGCAGGCCCCGATCCTAAGCCGAGGCCAAATATGACGCACCTTTCCCGCAGCGCAAAACGCTTAATGTCAAGTTTATAACTATATCATAGCATACCCTGATTCGTTTGTCTATAGGAAGCCTGAACCAATTCTGCTGGTTTTTTTGAAAAAACTCCCCGGCTTGGGCATTCTCCCGAAGGAGGGTGCCCAAGCCGGGGCTTTTCTCATGTGCCGCAGGGGGCGAAAACCATGGGTTTGGGAGATCAGTTCTTTGCGGAGGCAGCGGCCTCTTCGCTGGCCTTGATCGCCTTGCCATGGATCAGGAACAGGGGCAGGCCAATAAACACCATGCCGCCCACAATGTTGCCCAGCGTCACCGGAATCAAATTCCTGGTGATAAAGTTTACCAGGTTTACCGTGCTTAGCTGAGCAGCAGTATAGCCATAGGCCTCCATTGCCACGAAGGCATAGGTTTCATTTCCCACAGCCATCATAGCGGCAGGGATGTAATACATATTGGCCACGCAGTGCTCAAAGCCGCAGACCACAAAGGTCATAATCGGGAAGAACACGCCCCAGATCTTTCCCACCACATCCTTAGAGGCAGCCGCAAGAAGCACCGCCGCGCACACAAACATGTTACACAGGATGCCGGAGACAAAAGCCTGACCAAAGGACAAGCCCAGTTTGCCCATGGCAACCTTAATGGTATAGGCGCCCAGCAAGCCGGAGGACAGGTTAAACTGCCCGGTGGCGCTGACCATGGCCGCGAACAGCACAGCACCTGCCAGATTGCTGAAATACACAATCACAAGCACCTTCACCATCTGCAAAGCGGAGAACTTCCCCTGGGCACAGCCCATGACCATCAGGCAGTCGCCGGTGAACAGCTCGCCGCCCACCAAAATAATCAGCATCAAGCCCACCGGGAAAATAGCGCCCGCCACCAGTTTGGCGACGCCTGCATTGGCAATGGCATGCACCGCCACATTGCTCACGGAAGCGCCGCCGGCGATAAACATGCCTGCGAACATTCCCAGCAGAATCAGCCGCAGAGCCGACGCTTCCGTCTTCCCCTTAGCCGCCTGCATGTTGGCCATGACCACCTGCTGCGGGGCAATCACATTCGAACCAGATTTTTCCATGCTCAATTCTTCTCCCTTCAAAAGAGTATTCCGTTTTTTTGGTCAGTGTTATTGTAGCACATTCTCCTTCAGGAATCAACTGTTCTCTTGTCCGAAACGGCTGCTTTTCATATGGAGATCATATGAGACGGGCTTTCATGATTTTCTATCTTTGAAAATACAGCGCTGCATGGCATTGCGATTAAAGTGTCTACATTGAATCGCAGGTTAACATATTACACATTGGATTCGTTGTTCTTTCTGGCACTGGTACGTCCCTCGGGCTTGATCTCGCCCACAGCCAGCAGGGAGCGCTTGGTCAGGTTGGGGCCGACCAGCTCATACACCAGCACACTGAACAAGACGACATTCCGGGCCAAAGCACCGTCGGGCAGGGTTGCCGCCGTCAGCGCCATGCCCAGCGCCACACCGGCCTGGGGCAGCAGGGTGATGCCCAGGTGATCGGTGATGGGCTTTGGCTCCTTGGTGATCCGGCAGCTGATGGCCGCACCGTAATACTTGCCCGCAGAACGGGAAATGATGTAGATCACGCCCACCAGCAGCGTCACCGGCTGGGACAGCACGTTCAGATCCAGTTCCGCGCCGGACAGCACGAAGAACAGCACATTCAGCGGCATCACCCAGCCGTCCACACGGCTCATCAGTTCCTCGGAGGTGGGACAGATGTTGCAGAACACGGTGCCGGTCATCATGCACACCAGCAGCAACGAGAATCCGCAGTGAATCCCCGCCACCTCAAACTCCATCATGCTAAGGCCAACCGTCAGAAAGACAAAGGCCACGGAAATGCTCATACGCTTGCTGCGGGAGTGGAAAAACTTTTCCACCCAGTTCATCAGCCAGCCCATGGCGCTGCCCAGTCCCACAGACAGAATGATCTCCACAATCGGCTCAATCACCACAGCCCCCACGCTGACATGGCCGCTGGAAAGCGCCGTGGCAATGCCGAAGGACACGGAGAACAGCAGCAGTCCCACCGCGTCATCGATTGCCACCACCAGCATCAGCAGCTTGGTCAGCGGGCCGTCGGCCTTATACTGACGAACCACCATCAGCGTTGCCGCAGGCGCCGTGGCGGCGGCAATGGCGCCCAGGGTGATGGCACAGGGCAGGGACAAAATGCTAGGGAAGAACACATGCAGCAAAATCAGCACAATATCCACCAGAATGGTGGTAATTACCGCCTGTAAAATGCCGATCACAATGGCACGGGCGCCCATGGCCTTTAGCTGGTTCAAACGGAACTCATTGCCCATGGTAAACGCAATGAAGCCCAGGGCCGCCTGGGTAATGATCTTCATCCCCTCCACCTGCTCCAGGGATTGAAAGCCCAGGCCGGGAATGTTCAGTCTGCCCAGGAAAAAGGGGCCCAGCAGCAAGCCCGCCACCAAATACGCCGTGACGGCAGGCAGGTTTACCAGCTTGGTCAGCCGGGACATCATCAAGCCGCCCACCAGAGCAACCGCGATACAAATCAGATAGGTTTCCATAAAACTTACGCCTTCTTTACCGATTCCATTTTCTGCCGTATCATACCACGCCCCGCGCTTTGCCGCAAGCCTAATTAGCGCCAAAGTTTTCCCGTTATGCCCTTGATCTTTGTGCATCATTGCTAACTTCTCTTGTTATAATTTGTATAAACCAGCAAAGGAGGCTGCCGTGGCAGCCTCCTTTGAAACAGCTATGCATTTACGCCCGCTCAGCGGCCTCCACCACATGCTTCATCAGCACGGAGGTGGTCACGGAGCCGACGCCGCCGGGCACGGGGGTGATGGCCTCCACAATGGGCTCCACCTCGTCGAACTTGGCGTCGCCCGCGATGCCGCCCTTGCCGCCCTTGGCGTTGGGCTTGTTCTCGTCCCAGTTGATGGACACATCGATGACCACCTGGCCGGGCCGCACATAGTCGGCGGTCAGAGAATTCAGCACACCGGCGGCGGACACGATGATATCCGCGTTCTTGCAGATTTCCGCGGTGTTCACAGTCTTGGTATGGCAGGTGGTAACAGTTGCGTTCTTGCCCATGAGCATCATCGCGGCGGGCTTGCCAACCACCAGGGAGCGGCCGATGACCACGGCATTTTTGCCCTTGCAGTCGATGCCGTAGTAGTCCAGGATCTCCATGCAGGCGGAGGGGGTGCAGGGAGCGAAGCCCAGATCCTTCAGACCCTCAAACACACCGGCGTTGGACAGATGGGTCATGCAGTCCACGTCCTTCTTGGGATCCAGACGGTTGCAGATCTCGTTCTGATCCGCTTTCAGATGCTTGGGCAGGGGCCGGAACATCAGCACGCCGTGAATGGTATCGTCGGCATTGACCTGGTCAATAGCCGCCAGCACATCCTCCTTGGTGGCATCAGCAGGCAGTTCAAACTTCTTAACCTCCACGCCCACCAGCTCGGCACGCTTGGTAGCGCCCTTTTCATAGCTGAGGTCGGAAGGATCCGCGCCCACACGGATGATGCCCAGGGTGGGCACAACGCCCTTCTCCCGCAGGGCAGCGGTACGATTTTGCAGGTTGGCGTTCAAGGCATCGGTAACTTCCTTGCCCAGCAGCAGCTTTGCCATGTAACATTTCTCCTTACTTTATTCAAAATATATCGGAATGCAACGTGCAAAATGCAGAACGCAAAATTGTGGTGTTTGCTTCGCAAAGGATTTCATTCGTCCCGAAGGGACACAATCATTTTGCATTTCTCATTCTGCATGCATCATTTTACTGGCCAAAGCCAGCCTTGACCTCGTCGAAGATTTCATCCGCCATCTGGCAGTACTTGTTCAGCATCAAGTTGGCGTGGCGGTTCATGTCCTCCGCCACGTCCCGGTTCTTGAGGGACTTGGTGTTAATGAATACATTCAAGGAAGCGGCCTGCAGGGCAGCCTTGCAGCACACCGCGCCGCAGCCCGCGTCGGAAACCGCCAGACGGGAGCCCTTGGCAGCGAACACGGCAATGCAGTCGATGGCCTCGCAGCACAGCTCCATAATGTGCATGGGCACGGCGCAGGCGGTAATGGTGGCCTCCTCCAGGATTTTGTCCCGGTTGGGGTCGTCCTTGGGGATGCCGTAGGCCTTGGCCAGGGGAACGAAGCCCTTGTCGTCCGCCTCCACCTGGTCCAGCAGTTCCTTCTGGAGGGCATCACACTTGGCCTTCAGCGCTAGAATCTCCGCCTCCACATCGGCGTACTTCTTCTTGCCCACGGTGAGGGAGCCCACCATATTGCCCAGAGCGGTGCCGATGGCGCCAACCAGAGCGGCAGCGCCGCCGCCGCCGGGAGCAGGGGCGTTGGATGCCAGCACTTCCACAAAGGTCCGGCAGGATTCAAGCGTCATATCCATAAGTAAGTTACTCCTTAAATAAAACTTGTGCGCAGATATAAGATACGAGATATAAGATATAAGATATCCTTATCTCTTATCTCGTATCTTATATCTTGAAAAAGCACAGGCGGGGGCCGCCTGTGCTTTTGTTTGGAAATTCCCGAATAATTAGAACAGGCCGGAGATCTTGCCGGTGTAGTCCACGTCGATGCGCTCGGCGGCGGGCACCTTGGGCAGACCGGGCATGGTCATGATCTCACCGGTGAGGGCAACCAGGAAGC
>CAYYGF010000079.1:0-9152 GCA_964471315.1 uncultured Oscillospiraceae bacterium
GGGCTGTACACCGCGATGCAGGCAGCCAGCAGCACCCAGGGGGCGAATCCGCCCAGGAAATTGTGCAGATCCAGGGTCTGATCCAGTGCCTCCAGCAACCCAGGCAGGTTTGCCTGGGCGCAGTCTAAGTATTTGGAAAACACTCCCAGGCAGAACCCGAAAACCAGCGCCCCGGCGGCAGACAGCAGCCGCCGTTTCCAGGCAATCCCGGTTTCCGGGGCGCGGATGGCGTTCAAGAAGCTCATACGTTAAAAACGTACTTGTCCAGCCGGTGGAACGCCTCCTGCACCCGGCTGAGGGGCAGGGCCAGATTCATGCGGATGTGGGTCTGGCCGTGGAAGGCCCGGCCGTCCTGCCAAACAACGCCCACGTCCCAGCCGGCGGCAAGCAGCTCGTCCATGGTCTTTCCGTGGGCGGCCAGCCACTGCTGGCAGTCCAGGAACAGCATATAGGTACCCTGGGGACGGCTGACGGTGACGCCTTCAAAGTGCTTTTCGATGTATTCGCAGGCGAAGTCCACATTTCCGGTGATGACCTGCCGCAGCTCGTCCACCCACGCATAGCCCTCGGGCTGGTAGGCCCCCAGCAGGGCATGCATGCTCATGACGTTCATGGAATTGTAGTGGGCCAGGGAGCCTTCCTTGTCGCAGCGATCCCGAAGCCAGCTGTTGTAAATAATGTGGTAGCTGCCCACAAGACCCGCCAGGTTGAAGGTCTTGGAGGGGGCGTACAGAGCCACGGTGCGCATTTTCGCGTCCTCGCTGACGGACTGGGTGGGGATGTGCTTGTGTCCGGTCAGAATGATGTCGCTCCAAATTTCGTCGGAGATCACGAATACATCGTATTTTTTGTACAGCGCCATGGCCTGCTCAATTTCCCAGCGCTCCCAGACCCGGCCGCAGGGGTTGTGGGGGGAGCAGAAAATGGCGGCGTGGATGTGGTTTTCCGCGATTTTCCGCTCCATATCCGCGAAATCCATCCGCCAGACGCCTCGCTCGTCCTTCACCAGCGGGGAATGCACAATGTCATAGCCGTTGTTTTCCAGGCAGTGGGTAAAGCCCACATAGGTAGGAGCGTGTACCAGCACCTTGTCGCCCTTGGAGCACAGCACGTTCAGTGCCGTGACCACACCGCCCAGGACGCCGTTTTCATAGCCGATGTGCTCCTGGGTCAGCCCAGCAACGCCGTTGCGGCGCTCCTGCCAACGGATGATGGCGTCATAATAGTCCTTGGTAGGCAGAAAGTATCCAAACGCCGGATGCTCCGCCCGCTGGATCATGGCCTGCTGGATGGTGGGCACCACCGGGAAATTCATATCCGCCACCCACATAGGAATCACGTCAAAGCCCTCCCGGGGCGCGGGATAGGGCGAGTCGGGCGCGCCCACCATCTCAATGGCGATGGCGTCCTTTCCCCGGCGATCCAGGATGGAAGTAAAATCGTATTTCATAAAACGGCTCCCTTTCGACAGTTTTTCTTTATTATACGGGATTCCGCCGCAAATAGCAAGAGCAGAAAGCCCCGCCCTTAGGCCTTCCATCCGCCGCCGAAGATTTCTTCCGGGCTTCTGTCCGGAAAAAATGCCGTTTTTCCATGGAAAATCCATTGACATTAGGCAAATTTACGATATAGTTATATCTGTCAAAATTTGACGCAAAATAAACCAAAGAAACGGGGGAGGATAATGTCCAAAGAACTCATCAGACTCCAAGATTTGACCATGGAGTTCGACGGGGAGCGTATTCTCGACGGCATCAATCTTTACTTCAATGATCACGAATTCCTCACACTGCTCGGCCCCTCCGGCTGCGGCAAGACCACCACGCTGCGGATCATCGGCGGCTTTTTGACGCCCACATCCGGCACGGTGACCTTCGACGGCAAGGTCATCAACGACCTGCCCCCTTACCAGCGGCAGATCAACACCGTGTTCCAGCGCTACGCCCTGTTCCCGCACCTGGATGTGTACGACAACATCGCCTTCGGACTGAAGGTAGCCAAGCTGCCCAAGGACGAAATTCACCGCCGGGTGAATGAGATGCTGGAAATCGTCAGCCTAAAAGGCTATGAAAACCGCAGCATCGATTCCCTCTCCGGCGGTCAGCAGCAGCGGGTAGCCATCGCCCGGGCGCTGGTGAACCAGCCCAAGGTGCTGCTGCTGGACGAACCCCTGGCGGCTCTGGATCTGCGATTGCGCAAGGACATGCAGAACGAGCTCAAGCGCATCCAGCGCTCCACCGGCATCACCTTCATCTATGTCACCCACGACCAGGAGGAAGCCCTCTCCATGTCGGACACTGTGGTGGTCATGGACAAGGGCCGCATCCAGCAGATCGGCAGACCTGAGGATATCTATAATGAGCCGAAAAACGCCTTTGTGGCGGACTTCATCGGCGAAAGCAACATTCTGGACGGCGTCATGCTGTCCGATTACAAGGTTCGGTTCTTTGGCCGGGTCTTTGACTGTGTGGACGCGGGCTTTAACCCCAACGAGCCGGTGGACGTGGTCATCCGCCCGGAGGACATCGACATTGTTCCTGCAAGTGAGGGCCATCTGGTGGGCACCGTCACGGGCATCACCTTCAAGGGCCTGAACTACGACATCATCGTGGAGTTCAAGGGCTTCAAATGGCTGATCCAGACCACGGATTACCACAGCGTCGGCTCCGTCATCGGCATCCGCCTGAATCCGGAGGACATCCACATCATGCACAAGAGCGAGTATTCCGGACTCTTTGGCGACTACAGCTCCTACTCCGCCGAGTACGACGAGCTGACGGAGGACGCTGAAGATGAAGAAGAATAACGCAGTCCTGTTCAGCACGCCCTACCTTCTGTGGATGGTGGCCTTTACCCTGATTCCCCTGGGTGTGGTGTGCTATTATGCGCTGACGGACCCCTCCACCGGAGCCTTCTCCCTGGGAAACCTCCGGGATCTGGGGATGTATCTGCCGGTGCTGTGGCAGTCCATTGTGTATTCCCTGGCGGCGGCTGCGATCTGCCTGGTGCTGGGCTATCCGGTGGCTTACTATATCGCCCAGTGCGGCCAGACCGCCCAGAAGCTATTGTACATGCTGGTGATGCTGCCCATGTGCATGAGCTTCCTGCTGCGCACCCTGGCCTGGGTGGGCTTACTCCAGGATACCGGCATCATCAATACCCTGTTGGGCAAGCTTGGCATCGGGCCTCTGCGGCTGATCCGTACCCCCAGCGCGGTGATTTTGGGCATGGTGTATAACTACCTGCCCTATATGATATTGCCCCTGTACTCCATCATCGTGAAAATCGACCGGCGGCTCATTGAGGCGGCGGAGGACTTGGGCTGCAACGGCATTCAGGTCTTTGGCCGGGTGATTCTTCCCCTGTCCGTGCCCGGCATTCTCTCGGGCCTTACCATGGTGTTCGTCCCCTCTGTGTCCACCTTCTACATCTCCCAGAAGCTGGGCGGCACAGACACGGTGCTCATCGGTGACGTCATCGAGCGCCAGTTCAAGCAGGGCAACAACCCCAACCTGGGCGCGGCACTGAGCCTGGTGCTGATGGTGCTGGTATTCGTGTGCACCGGCATCATGAACCGCTTCGGCGGCGACAGTGAGGAAGGGGGCGTCATCGTATGAAACGCGCCAACCGCTTCATCACCATTCTGATCTTTATTTTCCTGTATATTCCCATGGCGGTGCTGATCGTGGCGTCCTTCAATACCGGCAAGGACATCACCCAGTTCCAGGGCTTCACACTGAACCAGTATGCCCGCCTGTTCCAGGACAGCAGCCTGCTCAAGCTGCTGGGTAACTCTCTGATCGTCTCTGTGCTGGCCAGCTTCATCGCCACGGCCTTCGGCACCGTGGCGGCGGTGGGCATCCACAATCTGAACCCCCGGATGCGCAAGGCCGCCATGACCTTGACCAACATCCCCATGACCAACCCGGACATCGTCACCGGCGTTTCCCTGTCACTGCTGTTTGTCTTTGTGGGTACCCGGCTGCTGGGCCAGCGGAACAGCCTAACCTTCTGGACGCTGCTCATCGCCCATATCACCTTCAACCTGCCCTATGTGATTCTGAACGTCATGCCCAAACTCAAGCAGATGGATTCGTCTCTCACCGACGCGGCCATGGACTTGGGCTGCACCCATGTGCAGGCATTTTTCAAGGTGACCCTGCATGAGATCATGCCCGGCATCGTTTCCGGCGCCATTATGGCCTTTACCATGAGCCTGGACGACTTCGTCATCAGCTATTTTGTCAGTGGCTTGGATTTTGTGACGCTCCCGGTGGAGATCTATTCCTACACCAAAAAGCCCCTCCACCCCAAGATTTACGCCATGTTCACCCTGCTGTTCCTGCTGATTCTGGTGCTGATGGTCGCCATGAACCTGATCCAGCTCTTCGCGGACAAAAAGAAAGCCGCTTCCCACAGCGCGGGAATTTGAAAGGAGAAAAGAAGATGAAGAAAGTAATTTGCCTGTTTCTGGCCCTGTGCCTGACCTTTGGCTGCGCCGCCATGCTCTCCGGCTGCGGCGGCAGCAAGGATACCACCACCCTGTACGTCTACAACTGGGGCCAGTATATCTCCGAGGGTGACGACGGCTCCCTGGATGTCATCGCCGCCTTCGAGGAAGCCTACCCCAACATCAAGGTTCAGTATTCCACCTACGATTCCAACGAGATCATGTACTCCAAGCTCAGTAACGGCGGCATTACCGTGGACGTAATCATCCCCTCCGACTATATGGTCGGCCGGATGCGCCAGGAGGGAATGCTGATGGAGCTGAATTTCGACAATATCCCCAACTATCAGTATATTGACGAAAGCTACAAGAACACCTCCTATGACCCGGAGAACAAGTATTCCGTCCCCTACACCTGGGGCACCGTGGGCATCATCTACAACACCAAGTATGTGGACGAGGCGGATGTCACTGGCTGGGAGCTGCTGTGGAATGAGAAGTACGCCGGAAAGATTCTGATGTTCGACAACTCCCGGGACGCCTTCGGCATTGCCGAGTACCTGCTGGGCTATGACGTCAACACCACCGACGAAGCGGAGCTGAAGGCCTGCGCCGACAAGCTTGCCCAGCAGAAGCCCGTGGTGCAGCAGTACGTCATGGATCAGATTTTCGACGCCATGGAAAACGAGGAGGCCTGGATCGCCCCCTACTATGCCGGCGATTATCTGACCATGGTGGAGGAAAACCCGGATCTTGCCTTCTATCAGCCCCAGGAGCAGGGCTTCAACATCTTCATCGACGCCCTGTGCATCCCCACCTGCTGCCAGGAGAAGGAGGCAGCGGAACTGTTCATCAACTTCCTGTGCGACCCGGAGATCTGCGCTGCCAATTTGGATTACCTGGGCTACAGTGTCCCCATGACCGAGGCCAAGCAGCACCTGGATCCGGAGCAGGCGAAAAACCCCATCGCCTATCCCAGCAAGGAGACGCTGCGCAACGCCACCAGCTTTAACTACCTGCCGGAGGAGACCTCCCGCTATATGGAAAGCCTGTTCATGGAAGTCCGAAACGGCTGATCCCCCAACGCAAACATGCCCGCCGCTTGCATTCGCGGCGGGCATTCTATTTGCGCAATGGGAAAACCCCGATGCCAAAGGCACCGGGGTTCCCGCGAAAGAGTTTGGAAAGAAGAGAGGTAGAAAAGAGGATCTACGGAGTGGAAAGGAGCGGCTCACGGCTTCCGCAACCTTTCTGTTATTAAGATACTTTTTGGTTTTGAACACCTCATAACGGAATTGAAAACAAAAAACGACAAATTTGTGAACGCTGCCGCCAGTGACGGTGGACAAACGGCCGCTTACTCGGAATACCGCCCGCCCTTGTGGCTGGCATTGCGGAACACCAGCGCGCCAATGAGCAGCAGCGTCAGCACCGCGGCAATGAGAACCACGCCGATCCAGCCGTCACCGCCCACCTTCTGGACTACCGTCTCCGGTTCCGTCTCCTCGGTGGTCTCCGGCTGGGTCTCCTCTGTGGTGGGCACCGTGGTCGGCTCCGTCGTCGGTTCCGTTGTTGGCTCGGTGGTGGGTTCGGTAGTCGGTTCCGTGGTAGGCTCCGTGGTCGGTTCCGTAGCCGGTTCCGTCACCGCCGCGGCTGCCACCGCCGCTTCCGTCGGCGCCTCGGTGGGTTCCTCCGTCGCCTCTGTCTGCTTGGTGTCCTTTGTCTCCTCCGTGGACTCTGCTTCTTCCTCCGCCAGCTTGGCTGCCACAGCGGAGGCGTCAAAATTGCCCATCATGACCCCCAGTTTGCCGCCGTAGCTGCTGACCAGGGCGGAATAGTAATCCCAGGGCCAGGGATTGTTGGTGGGATAGAACACCGCAATGTAGTTGCCCGTCCACAGGCAGCTGTCGTTGAACCGGGGCATACCGCCGTCGCAGTACACGTATTTCAACGTCTCGCAGCCCCGGAAGGCCTCCTTGCCAAAGGTACGGAAGGTGGCAGGCAAATGGATATAGTCCAAATCCTTGCAGCCGTAGAAGGCCCGCTCGCCGATTTCCACCAGGGCGTCGCCAAAGTCCACCGTCTCGATCCGGTCGCAGCCGGAGAAGGCGCCGTCGCAGACCTTGGTAATGCCGCCAGAGAGCACCACGTTTTCAATGTGATCCTTGTGCTCCAGCCAGGGAGCGTCGGTGATCTCCCCGCTGCCGGTGACGGTCAAGGTGTAGCCGTCCAATGACCAGGAGATCCCATCGCCGCAGGTGCCGCTGGCAATGTTCCGGTTCAGCACCGAGGTATTGGCCGCGGCAGCCCCGGGCGCCAGCATCAGCACCACCAGGCAAACCACCAAACAATTTACAATCCACTGTTTCTTCATATACTATGTATCATTCCTTTCCGAAGGATAATCATAACAAAAAGGCAGGCAAACTGTCAAGTATTCCCTTAAGGCAGCACCGCATAATGGGGCAAAAGATCCGCCGAAGCCCACAGCGGTGTCGCCTTAATTCATCGTCCCCTCCGCCCGCTGGAACAGCTCGCCGATCCGCTGGCGCAGGGCTGCGGCCTCCGGCGTATCGGAGGCGCCGTATTCTTCAATCCATTGGGCCGATGCCGTCTGGGCATCCTTCAGCGTCCCCAAATCGAAGCTCAGATCCGCCACCCGGAAGGCGGGCAGCCCCGACTGTCGGGAACCGAAGAAATCTCCCGGGCCGCGCAGCTTTAAGTCCTCCTCGGCAATCTGGAAGCCGTCGGTGGTTTTGCACAGGGCCTTCAGCCGCCCCACCGTGTCGGGGTTGCGGTTGTGGGTGGTGAGGATGCAGTAGCTCTTGGCGCTGCCCCGGCCCACCCGGCCCCGAAGCTGATGAAGCTGGCTCAAGCCGAAGCGATCCGCGTCCTCAATGACCATCAGTGTGGCATTGGGCACGTCCACGCCTACCTCGATCACCGTGGTGGCTACCATCACGTCGGCCTCCCCCCGGGCAAAGGCGGCCATGGCCGCCTCCTTCTCCGCGCCCTTCATCTGCCCATGAAGCAGCGAAATCCGCAGATCGGGAAACACCGTCTGCTGCAAGGTTTCCGCCCAGGCTGTGGCGGCTTTTACCCCCAGCTCCTGGTTTTCCTCCACCGCCGGGCAGACCACAAAGCACTGATGCCCCTCCTCCACCTGCTTGCGGATGAAGGCGTTGATCCTGGCCCGGTAGCTCTCCCCCACCAGGAAAGTCTCCACCGTCTCCCGGCCCGGGGGCAGCTCGTCCAGAATGGACACATCCAAATCGCCGTACATCAGCAGCGCCAGGGTGCGGGGGATGGGGGTGGCAGACATCACCAGCAGGTGGGGATCCTCCCCCTTGGCGGAGAGCCTACCCCGCTGTCCCACACCGAAGCGATGCTGCTCGTCAGCGATCACCAGCCCCAGGCTGCAAAACTGAGTGGCATCCGTCAGCAGCGCGTGGGTGCCCACCGCCACCTGGATCTCGCCAGAGGCCAGGGCTTCCCGAACCAGCCGTTTCTGCTTCACCGTCATGGAGCCGGTGAGCAAACCGATCCGGATGCCCAGGGGCGCGAACAGCTTTTCCAGGGAGGCAAAATGCTGCTCCGCCAAAATCTCCGTGGGTGCCATCAGCGCCGCCTGTCTGCCGTTGCGAACCGCGCAGTAAATCGCCGCGGCGGCCACCATGGTCTTGCCGCTGCCCACGTCCCCCTGCACCAGCCGGTTCATGGGTACGCCCTTCTGATAATCCCCCAGGATATCCCCAATCGCCCGTTTCTGAGCGCCGGTCAGGGCAAAGGGCAGGGCGGCAAAAAACGGCTCCATGTTCAAATCGGTATAGGCCGCCGTCCTTTTTTCCCCCCGGCTGGCCCGCATCAGAGACAGCCCCGCGGAGAACAGGAAGAATTCCTCAAAAACCAGCCGTTTTTTCGCCTGCTCCGCCTCCGCCATGGATTCCGGCTCGTGGATGGCCCGGTAGGCTCGCTCCGCCGGAAGGATGCCATAGCGCTGGCGCACCGTCTGCGGCAATATTTCCTCCGGCGGGTCGCAGATGGCCAGGGCCTGCCGCACCGCCCGCAAAATGGCGGCGTTGCTCAGCCCGGCGGTCAGCGGGTAGATAGGGAGTATCCGCCTGGTGGTCACCGGCGGGGAATCCGGCGGCTCAAAGGTGGGGTTTGTCATATTGTAGCCAATGAAATCCCCGGAAACCGCACCATAAAAGATGTATTCCTTCCCATATTGCAGCTGCTCCGCCGCGAATTTGGAATTGAAGAAGGTCAGATTCAGCCGGGCTGTGGCATCCGCCACCTGCACCTTGGTAATGTCCAGCCCCTTGCGGATGTGAGAGGTGCGCGGGGTATTCATCACCATGGCCCGGAAGCAGGCAGGCACATCCGGCTCCAGCTTTTCAATGGGCACCAGCCTTGTCCGATCCTCATACCCCCGGGGGAAATGGCAGATCAGATCCCGGAGGGTGAAGATATTCAGATTGGCAAACTGCTTGGCCCTGGCTGGGCCGACACCCTTGAGGATGGTCACAGGATCGGAAAGCCGTGCCATTTTCTCACCTCCGGGAAATGTTTCCTTTATTATACGCAAAACGTCAGCATACAGCAACGGATTTCTTCCACGGCTTTTCGACAGCCTTTGTCAGCGGCGAGTCGCCGCTGACAATGCGTGCGCCAGCTGGGAGGTATTTGTTACCCTCTAGGG
>CAYYGF010000080.1:0-9106 GCA_964471315.1 uncultured Oscillospiraceae bacterium
CGGGCATAGCCCAGCTTCAAACGCCGCTGGAGCATGGATACGGAGGCCTGTCCGGTTTCCAGAATCACATCCACCGCGGCGGGCAGCATCTCGTCCCCCTCCAGCTCCTCGTCGCTGGGGTCGGGATCGGAAACACTGGCGGGCTTCTTTCCGGTCTGCATCGCCTTTTTCTCGATTTCCTCCAGCACCTGCTGGTTGTAATCGGCCACGTAATTCTCTTTGACGTATTCCGCCACGGACTCCACCTCGGAGTCGGTGACGAAGCAGCCCTGCACCCGCATCGGCTTTCCGCAGCCGATGGGGGCGAACAGCATGTCGCCCTTGCCCACCAGCTTTTCCGCGCCCATGGTGTCCAGAATGATCCGGGACTCCATGGCGGAGGCCACGGAGAAGGCAATCCGGGAGGGAATATTGGCCTTCATCAGACCGGTAATCACATCCGCAGAGGGACGCTGTGTGGCAATGATCAAGTGCATACCCGCAGCACGGCCCATCTGAGCAATGCGGCAGATGGAGTCCTCCACTTCCTTGGCGGCGACCATCATCAGATCCGCCAGCTCATCGATGATGATGACCACTTGAGGCATTCTCTGGCCATCCTCCTCCGCCTCCGCGATGGAGTTGTAGGATTCCAGATCCCGCACACCCGCGTCGGACATGAGCTTGTAGCGGCGCAGCATTTCCGTCACCGCCCATTGCAGGCTGCCCGCCGCTTTTTTCGGGTCGGTGACCACGGGGATCAGCAGGTGGGGAATGCCGTTGTAGATGCCCAGCTCCACCATCTTGGGGTCTACCATAATCAGCTTCACGTCCTCGGGGCTGGCCTTGTAGAGCAGGCTGATGATGATGGAGTTCATGCACACGGACTTACCGGAGCCGGTGGTACCGGCGATCAGCAGGTGGGGCATTTTGGCGATGTTGCCCACGATGCAGCTGCCGCCGATGTCCTTGCCCACAGCGAAGGAGGACTTGGACTTGGCCCGGCTGAACTCGGGAGAATCGATGACCTCCCGGAGGGAAACGGTGGTGACCACCCGGTTGGGCACCTCGATGCCCACCACGGAGATTTTGCCGGGCACGGCGGCGATGCGGACGCCGGAGGCGCCCAGGCTCAAGGCAATGTCATCGGCGCAGCCGGTAAGCTTGTTCAAGCGGACACCCTTGTCCAGCTCCACCTCATAACGGGTGACGCTGGGGCCCCGGGTGACATTGATGATGTGGGCGTCGATTTTAAAGCTGGCCAGGGTCTCGTTTAGGCGGCGGGAATTTTCCCGCATTTCCTCGGTGCCGTCGGCGGCGCCACGGCTGGGACGTTTCAGCAGGTCAATGGGCGGGAAGCAGTATTCCGCTTTTTCCGTCTTCTGGGCCTGGGCGATTTCCTGGGCCACCTGCCGGGCAGACTCCTGAGTATCTTTGGCGCTGACCTTCGGTTTTTCCTCCGCAGGCTGCTTGGGCGCGGGTTTTGGGGCGATCTTCGGGGCGGGAGGAATGGGATCCTCTATTTTCAGCTCCGGCATCTGGATTGGGATTTCCGGCTCCAGCGGCTCAGCTTCCACCCGAACCGGAACAGCGGGCACCACCGGGGTCACCGGCTCGTCAAATACATTTGGGATATCCTCCCGGACATAGTTCCGGGTGCCAACCAGTGGCGCGCCAATTTCCTCATCCAGGCGATTCATAAAGGCAGCGCCCTTTCCCGGAACCTGCTTGACAGGATCGGGAGCCGGTTCCTGGCGAGGCTCCTGCCGTTGGGGCGGCGTCGCGGGCTTTTGAGGAGCGGCCTTTTTCGCGGGACGAAGGATTTCCTCCGTCTGCGGCTCTACCGCAGGGGGCATTTGCGCGGCCTGCATGGCTTTTTCCCGCTGCTGGCGCTTATGGGCAATCTGCTTGTTGGCAAGGTGATTCACCACGATGGCGGCAGGCTCGATGAAGTCATCCTCGTCCTCCTCCCAGTCATCCCGGGGGCGGTTGGCAATGGCGCGGATGATGCTGGGAATGGTGATCTGGAACGCCCCCAGCAGAGTAAACACCGCGCCAGCGATGGTGATCAGATAGGAAATCGGGCCGCCACAGGACCACCGCAGCAACATCGCCAGCCCGCCGCAGATCACGCCGCCGGAGGCGCCGGTGCTGCCGCCGGTGTACAGATTCTGAACCACATCCACCACGGAGCCGGTCATATCATACTTCTGAACCAGCAAATGGTAAATCGCGCCGCACAGAAGCACGAAAGCCAGCAGACAGAAGCTGCGCATTTTTGCCGCGTTTTTCCGGCTGAAGGTGTTAATCACGAACAGATACAGCAGCGCCGGAATGGAAAAGTAAAAGCCCGCCGGGCCGATCAGCCCTAGCACCACAGATTGGATGACCTTCAGCAGCGCGCCGTCGGGATTGACGCTGATGACCACAAACAGGATAAACAGCAGCAGACTGAACACGGCCACAATGGCGCTGGTGGGAATGGGATTTTCGTATTCCGTCTTCACCTGGGGCGCCTTTTTCCCGGAGGCGGCAGGCTTCTTGGCGGAGGATTTCTGGGCCTTGGTGCTGGCCTGCTCCGTCACTTTTTTCTTGGTATTCGAGACTTTCTTCTCGGCTTGGCTGGAATTCTTCTTCTCGGCCATACGATTCCTCCTAAGCCAACAGATTTAATATAAAGGTAAACAGGGATAGTCCAAAACAGTAAAAGGCGAACAGGTCGAAGCCATGCAGCCCTGCCAGATACCGCATCACCTTCACGCCCAGCACGGTTCCGCCAAAGGCAGTCATAGCAGTCAGCAGATAGCGCAGCAGAATCAAAAAGGAGAAGGTTCCGATACCGGCATCCAAAAGCAGGAACACATCCTGCACCACCAGCCCCAGCGTCAACACCAGGTTCATCAAAAGGGCCATGTTTAGGCTGTAGCTGCGCTCTACGCCGCAAACACAGCCAATGGACGCGGCGGAGCCAACCGCGGAAATGCCAGGCAACATGGAAGCTGCGCCGCCAAGGCCCATCAGCAGACCTTCCACCCGGGACAGGTTTCGGGAATCCCGGTTGCTGCCTGGGAGAAATTGGGGGATGTACAGAATCAAGCCGTTGAGGAACAGAAACAAAGCCAGCAGCATGAGGTTTTCCCCCAGGGAAACCGTCCGGCGGTATAGCAGCAGGCCCAAAATCACCGGAATCAGCATGGTTTTCAGCATGCTCCAGTCCATGAGGGTGCGGGTGTCCAGGGGACGTTTCCGGCGGCGCTTTGGCACCCGGGCCAAGGCACGGGCACGGTTAATCCGGACGATCTGACTCCGGCAGCAGAAATACAAGGCGGCGAATATCCCCAGGTGAATCCAAAGATGGATAAATTCCATGCCAACTTGAATTCCGAACAATTTTAACAGCAGCACCTTATGTGCCTGAGAGGATACCGGCAGGATGTCAGTCAGTCCGGAAAGGAATCCATACAAGATGCTTTGCAGCCAGTTTAGATTCATACATCCCCCTCCTTTCTCAAAGCTTTACATCTTATAATAGCATATTTGTACGGAAATTTCCAGTCCTATTTTGCAGGCAAACGAAAGGAGGACTGCCCTCCAGGGCAGTCCCCCAAAAATGGGTGCAGACGTTTATCCGTTGTTCCGTACGCATTATCAAGAAACGGGTTATGGTTCCACTGCGGCCAGAATCCGGCGCACCAGCTCATCCCGGCCGTTCCCCTTTTCCGCGGAGAAGGGAATCACAGGACAATCTTCCGGCAGCGCCAAATCCTCCCGGATGGTTTCCAGGTTGGGTTCCAGCTCACTTTTTTTCAGCTTGTCCATTTTGTTGGCCACCACTACAAAGGGGCAGCCGCTTTCCAGGAACCAGTTTGCCATGGTGATGTCATTGTTCGTCGGCGGATGGCGGTAATCCACGATCAGCACGCCCAGGTCGATGCGCCCGGCGGCGAAATAGTCCTCCATCAGCTTGCCCCAGCGTTCCTTTTCCTTCTGGGACACCTGGGCGAAGCCATAGCCCGGCAGATCCACCAGATAGCATTTCCGGTCGATGATAAAATAGTTCACATGGATGGTTTTTCCTGGCTTGTCCCCTACCCTGGCGAAGTTTTTCCGCTGAAGCAGGCGGTTGATCACCGAGGATTTGCCCACATTGGATTTGCCGGCAAAGGCGATCTCCGGCAGACGGTTCTTGGGAAAGTCCTTGGGAGCGGCGGCGGAAATGAGAAATTCCACATTTTGAAAATTCATGGCTCCCCCTTACTGCCGCAGCTCCGGCTTGCGGGGCTTGGGCTTGACCTCCCCGGGCAGCTCCGCGAGAATCGCCGGGCGGCTCTCCGCCGGACGGTTCAGCGCGGCATCCAGTACGGTATCTACCGTTTGGGCACTGATAAAGTGCAGCTGACGGCGCACCGTCTGGTCGATTTCCTCCAAATCCCGCTCGTTGTCCTGGGGGATAATGACGGTGCTGATGCCATGGCGCAGCGCGGCCATGGTTTTCTCCTTCAAGCCGCCGATGCGCATGACCCGGCCCCGAATGGAGATTTCACCGGTCATGGCCACATCCCGCCGGACGGTGGCCCCGGTGAGCGCCGACACGATGGCGGTGCAGACGGTAACGCCCGCGGACGGGCCGTCCTTGGGCACCGCGCCCTCGGGGAAGTGTACGTGGATATCCTTGGTTTTGTAGAAATCCGGTGCAATGCCCAGCCGGCTGGCGTTGGCGCGGATATAGCTCATGGCGGCGTGGGCGGATTCCTTCATCACATCGCCCAGGTTGCCGGTCAGCTCCAGCTTTCCCGTGCCGTCCATAACGTTGACCTCTACCTCCAGGGTTTCGCCGCCAACGCTTGTCCAGGCAAGACCCGTGACCAGACCCACCTGGTCGGTGCAGGGCAGCCGGTCGGGCAGATATTTCCGCACACCCAAGTAGTCCTCCAGATTTCTGCCCGTTATGGTAAGACGCTTCCCATCCTCCTGGGAAAGCAGCTCCATGTCCGCTTTGCGGCAGATTTCCCCAATGGCCCGCTCCAGGTTCCGGACGCCGGATTCCCGGGTGTAACAGGAAATGATCTCCCGGATGGCGTCATCGGTAACGCGCAGCTGCTGCTTTTTTAGGCCATGCTTTTTCAGCTGCTTGGGAATCAAATGATTTTTGGCGATCATCCGCTTTTCCTCGTCGGTATAGGAGCCAAGCTCAATAACCTCCATCCGGTCAATCAGCGGCCGAGGGACGGTATCCAGGGTATTGGCGGTGGTGATGAACACCACATCGGACAAGTCAAAAGGAATTTCCAGGTAATGGTCGCGGTAGGTGCGGTTCTGCTCCGCATCCAGCACCTCCAGCAGCGCGGCGCTGGGATCGCCTCGATAGTCCGAACCCATTTTGTCAATTTCATCCAGCAGGAGCACCGGATTGGCGGTTCCTGCCTGGATCATAGCGGTCATAATCCGGCCGGGCATAGCGCCCACGTAGGTTTTCCGGTGACCCCGGATATCCGCCTCGTCATGGACGCCGCCCAGGGAGATTCTGGCCATTTTCCGGTTGAGGCTTTTGGCGATGGAGTAAGAAATGCTGGTTTTGCCCACGCCGGGAGGGCCCACCAGGCAGAGAATCTGCGGGGGCATTTCGGGAGCCATCTGCCGAACCGCGATGGTTTCCAAGATCCGCTCCTTCACCTTTTCCAGGCCAAAATGATCCTGCTCCAGAACCTTTCTGGCGGCGGCTACGTCCACCCGTTCCTTGGTCTTCTTGTTCCAGGGCAGATCCAGCACCGTATCCAGATAGTTTCGCAGCACCGCTCCCTCAGAAGAACCGAAGGGCTGCTTTTTCAGCCTGTCCACATCCTTCAGAAGCTTCTGTTCCTGCTCCTGGGGTAGCTTCAGCCCCCGGATGCTTTTGGCATAATTGTCGAATTCCTGCTCGTCCTCCCCTTCTCCCAGTTCCTCCCGAAGCACCTTGATCTGCTCCCGCAGGTAATAATCCTTCTGGTTCTGGTCGATGGCGGAACGGGTCTTTTCCTGGATTTCCGCCTCCAGGCGCAGCATCTCCACCTCTTGACTCAGCAGCTTGATGGCGCTTTCCAGACGGCGGACGGGATGGAGCTGGCACAGAAGCTTTGCCTTATCCGGAAAATCCATACCGGAATTCTGGGCAATGGAATCGGCAATGAAGCCCGCGTCCTCGCTGGACATCATCCGCAGCTGAATGGTTTGAGCGGGATGCTCCGACATTTGGGAATAGAGGTCGTACAGGGCGTTGGCCTCCCGGCGCAGGGCATGGGTACGGACGGTGTCCGACAGTTCCGGAGCGGGGATGGATTCCACAATCCCCTCCAAATACGGCTCGCTGCGCTGAAGCTCGGTGATTTTGCCCCGGCAGATGCCCGTAACCAGAATCCGCAGATTCTCTCCCTGGGTTTTCAGCACCTGCTTGACCTTGGCAACGGTACCCACGGCATACAGATCCGCCAGACGGGGATCATCCACCAGAAGATCCTTCTGGGGTATCAGCAGCAGGGTCTGGTTGTCCTTCATAGCAGCCTCCAGCGCCCGGACGGACTTGGGACGGCCCACATCAAAATGCACCGTCTGCTCCGGGAATACCGCCAGCCCACGGAGGGCCAGAATGGGCATTTTCCCAGCGTAAATAATTTCTGACAAGGGAATCTCCCTCCTTTTGGAAAAAGGGGGGCAGTTACCTGCCCCCGCTGACTTTATCGCTTTCCAGTGAGCTTCTCTCTGGGGTGCGCGCTGTCGCGCACAATGACGGGATTGCCACCCTCAATGGCTTCGGGGGTGATGACCACCTTTTGAATGGTGAGATCAGACGGAATGAGGAACATAATGCTGGTCATCACCTTTTCCATAATGGCCCGCAGGCCACGGGCGCCAATCTGGCGCTGGATGGCCTTCTCTGCGACCTTCAAAAGGGCCTCGTCGGTGATTTCCAGGGTCACGCCGTCCATTTGCAGCAGGGCCTGGTACTGACGGGTCAAGGCGTTTTTCGGCTCCACCAGAATCCGCACCAGATCGTTCTGGGTAAGACTCTGCAAGGTGGTAATCATGGGCATCCGGCCCACCAGTTCCGGAATGATGCCGAATTTCAGCAGGTCGTGAGGCTCCACCTGGCTTAGCAGGGTTCCCACATCCCGGTTGTTCTTGCTCTGGATGGGAGAATCAAAGCCGATGGCGCTCTTGTCCGTGCGTTTTTCGATGATCTTGTCCAAACCATCGAAAGCACCGCCGCAGATGAACAGAATGTTGGTGGTATCCACCTGGATCATCTCCTGCTGGGGATGCTTCCGTCCGCCCTGGGGCGGCACATTGGCCACGGTGCCCTCCAGAATCTTCAGCAGCGCCTGCTGCACACCCTCGCCGGAAACGTCCCGGGTGATGGAGGTGTTCTCGCTCTTGCGGGCGATTTTATCCATTTCGTCGATGTAGATAATACCGTGCTCCGCCAGCTCCACGTCAAAGTCCGCGGCTTGGAGCAGACGCAGTAAGATATTCTCCACATCGTCGCCCACATAACCGGCCTCGGTCAGAGTGGTAGCGTCGGCAATGGCGAAGGGCACGTTCAATATCTTAGCCAAGGTCTGGGCAAACAGCGTCTTGCCGCTGCCCGTGGGGCCGATCAGCAGAATGTTGCTCTTTTGCAGCTCCACATCGGAATCCGCTCCGAAATAAATCCGTTTATAATGGTTGTATACCGCAACGGACAGGGCAACCTTGGCGTCCTCCTGGCCGATGATGTAGTGATCCATGAAGGATTTGATCTCCATGGGCGTGGGGAGCCGTTCGGGCGCGTTCAGCCGTTCGGGTTGACCCAAATCCATCTCGTCCCGCAGCAGGTCGCTGCAGGCTGCCACACAGTCGCTGCAAATATACACCCCAGGACCGGCAATCAGCCGAGTCGCCTGGTTCTCCCGCTTACCGCAGAAACTGCAGCGGATCGGCTGTTCAGGTTTCTTTGCCATGCACCTGGTACCTCGTTTCTAATATAGGATGATTAATGGTGATCCAGCACCCGGTCAATCAGGCCAAAGGCCTTGGCCTCGTCTGCGGTCATGAAATTGTCCCGCTCGCAGGCGGCGGTGACTTCCTCCACGGACTTGCCGGTATTCTCCGCCAGAATGCGGTTCATCCGGGCCTTGATGGTCTCCAAGCGCTTCATGTGGATGGCCATATCCGTGATCTGACCCTGGGTACCGGCGGAGGGCTGGTGGATCATGATCTCGGCGTTGGGCAGGGCCATTCGCTTGCCCTTGGCGCCGGCGCTCAAGAGGAACGCGCCCATGGAGGCCGCCATGCCGACACAGATGGTCGCCACATCGCATTTGATGTACTGCATGGTGTCGTAAATGGCCATACCCGCGGTGACGCTGCCGCCGGGGCTGTTGATATAGAACTGGATGTCCTTGTCCGGATCCTGGGCCTCCAGGTACAGGAGCTGGGCAACCACCAGGGACGCGGTGGTGTCGTTAACCTCCTCGGACAGGAAAATGATGCGGTCGTTGAGCAAACGGGAGAAAATGTCATAGCTGCGCTCACCGCGGCTGGTCTGCTCTACCACATAGGGAACTAAACTCATGGTGATGTCTCCTTTCATAGGGCTTGAAACATTCTAACCATTGCGGGGAAAGGTTATTCCTGGCAGGGTATAAAGTTGTTAATGCTTATCGCAGCCGCAAAGCGGCGGATCATGAACAATTTACAATTGACAGTTGCCAATTTTCCATTGTCAATGGATTGGCTGCTTCGCCGCTCTAGGCAAGCATTGCGTTACATCAGGCTTCGGTGGTCTCCTCGACCTTGGGGGCTACGGCCACGGCGTTGTCCACGATGACCTTCACGGCCTTACGGGTGGTCAGGCTGCCGGTGAGCTCACCCATGGGAACCATTTCCTTGACCTTGTCCACCTCCAGCTCGTACTGCTTGGCCAGGGAGGCGAACTCCTCCTCGATCTCCTCGTCGGTGACGGTGATGCCCTCGGCTTCCACAATCTTCTCCAGGGTGACGGAGATCTTGGCCTGCTTCTCAGCGGCAGGACGGAAGGCATTGCGCATGGTGCTCACGTCGCCGCCCATCATCTTGGCGTACTGCTCCATGGAGTAGCCGCTCATCTGCAGCT
>CAYYGF010000081.1:0-9024 GCA_964471315.1 uncultured Oscillospiraceae bacterium
CCCGCTGACAGCCTATGCAGCCGACGCTATCTGCGCAGGTTTTCGTTTTTGCTTGCAAACCAAGTCGTCTGCTATGTGCGTTGTTATGGATGGGGAACTGCTGGCGATGCTGGCTGTCAGTGCCTCGGTGGATCTTTTGCCCCATTATGCGGTGCTGCCTTTACGATTTTGCCAACATTCTGCGAAACACCATCCCGCCAAGCAACACCATCTGTCGCTTCCACCACAATTCATCCTCGGAAATCTTTTAAAGCGTTCAATCAGATTTTCGTATAAGATCCGCGCCGGGACGGAATGGCCTCCAGAAACCGTCGCACCTCCCGGCGGTTTTTCAGCACCACGGACTCCGCGTGACGGGCTTTGGCGATCCAGGTGTAGTTCCGAACCCGGTTGTTTTTGTTGAAGTTCCAGATCCATTTGACGAATTCGGGATCAAACCGCTCTGGGCAGCCGTCGCTCATGTCCGGCCGAACCTGGCCATAGTTTCCCAGAACCCGCTGGCACATCCCCAGCAGGCATTCCCAACGGTTAAAATCCAGATAGAGGATGGTGTCGCATTTTTCCAGACGATGCTCCATGGTACGGCTGTAGTTGCCGTCTATGATCCACCGGGATTTTGCCAACTCCTGTTCCAGAGCCTGGTCAAATTCCTCCTTGGTGACATTTTCCCAGCCTTCCCGCCACCAGAGCCGGTCCAGGTGGACCACAGGCAGCCCCAGCTTTTTCCCCAGCGCCCGGGCCAGGGTGGATTTTCCGCTGCCGGGACAGCCGATGATCAAAATCCGTTCCATAAATCCTCCAAGTTTGCAATTATGTAAACTAACCACTGAAAGAACAGGTCTGCGCTGCCGCAGACCTGTTTTCTAATCCGCATTATTCTTAGTATGCTACGCCCCAGTAGATCATTTTGCTGGCGGGCTTTCCGCAGCAGGCGCAGGTGTCGCCCAGGTGCTCCTGCTGGAAGGGGATGCAGCGGGAAGACATGCCTGCCACTTCCTTCATCTTCAGCTCGCACGCCTCGCTGCCGCACCACATGGTTTTGACGAAGCCGCCGTTTTTCTCCTGCAGCTCCTTGGCTTCCTCCAAGGAATGGGCCTCGTAGATATGCTCGTCCAGGTTCTTCTTGGCCCGCTCATACATGCCCTTGTGTACCAGCTCCAGCTGCTCGGCAACGGCAGTCTCCAGATCCTCCAGCTTGACAACGGTCTTTTCCCGGTCAGTCCGGCGAACCAGGACACACTGGCCGTTTTCCAGATCCCGGGGGCCGCACTCAACCCGGAGGGGTACGCCCTTCATTTCATACTCGGCGCACTTCCAGCCCATGGAGTTGTCGGAATCGTCCACCTTTACCCGGAAGCCGGCCTTTGTCAGCCGCTCCTTCAGCTCTGCCGCCGCCTCCAAGACGCCGGGCTTGTGCTGGGCCACAGGAAGAATTACCACCTGGATGGGCGCCACCTTGGGAGGCAACACCAGACCGTTGTTGTCACCGTGGGTCATGATGATGCCGCCGATGAGACGGGTGGACACGCCCCAGGAGGTCTGGTGGGGGTTGACCTTCTGGTTGTTCTTGTCGGTGTATTCGATATCAAAGGCCTTGGCAAAGCCGTCGCCGAAATAGTGGGAGGTGCCGGCCTGCAGGGCCTTGCGGTCGTGCATCATGCACTCGATGGTGTAGGTGGCCTCGGCACCGTTGAATTTTTCCTTATCGGTTTTCTGGCCCCGGGTCACAGGCATGGCCAGCACGTTCTCGCAGAAGTCGGCGTAGATGTTTAGCATCTGCTCCGTGAAGGCCTTTGCCTCCTCGGCGGTGGCGTGCATGGTGTGGCCCTCCTGCCACAGAAATTCCCGGTGGCGCAGGAAGGGGCGGGAGGTCTTTTCCCAGCGCAGCACGCTGCACCACTGGTTGTACTTCAGCGGCAGATCCCGGTGAGACTGGATAACCTGGGCGAAATGCTCACAGAACAGGGTCTCCGAGGTGGGCCGGATGCAGTAGCGCTCCTCTAATTTTTCGCTGCCGCCCATGGTGACCCAGGCGCACTCGGGGGCGAAGCCCTCCACATGATCCTTTTCCTTTTGCAGCAGGCTTTCGGGGATCAGCATGGGCATGTAGACGTTCTCCACACCCACCTTTTTGAACTCCGCATCCAGAATGTGCTGGATATTCTCCCAGATCGCGTAGCCATAGGGGCGGTAAATGAAGATGCCCTTGATGGAAGAATACTCGATGAGCTGCGCCTTCTTGCACACATCGGTAAACCACTGGGCAAAGTCCACTTCCATATCCGTGATCTGCTCGACCTTCTTTTCTTTAGCCATATCTTTCATCCTCTCCGGTTTTTTCCGAAATTTCTCATAATATTGTAGCATACCTGTCAAGGGGGGCGCAACGGGGAAATGGGGGATTTGGTCAGCTCCGCTTGCCGCTTTTTCGGTCATAGAGCTTGGCTAGGCCGCCCTCGCTAGTCTCCCGGAAGCGGTGGTCCAGGTTTACGCCTGTCTCCTTCATAGCCCGGCAGACCATGTCGTAGCTGATGTTCCGGGAGCCGGTGAGGAAGTAGCTCAAATTGCAGGCGTTCATGGCCCGGACGGCGGCTACGGCGTTGCGCTCAATGCAGGGAATCTGCACCAGGCCGCAGATGGGGTCGCATGTCAGTCCCAGATGGTGCTCCATGGCGACCTCAGCGGCGTACTCCACCTGGTCCAGGTTTTGGCCGTACAGCTCTGCCAAAGCGGCGGCGGCCATGGAGCAAGCGGTGCCGATCTCCGCCTGGCAGCCGCATTCCGCACCAGAAATGGAGGCGTTCTGCTTGGTCAGATTGCCGATGATGCCCGCGGTGGCCAGGCCCCGGAGGATCTGCGCATCGGAAAAGCCCTTGGTGTCCTGGGCATATTTCAGAACGGCGGGCAGCACCCCGCAGGCGCCGCAGGTGGGGGCGGTGACCACGGTACCGTTGTCCGCGTTCTGCTCCGCCACGGCGTAAGCGTAGGCGGCGATGCGCTGGAATTCCTTCAGGGCGGGGATGTCGTCCTGGGGGGTCTTGTCAAACAGGTACTTGGCCTTGCGCTGCACGTTCAGCCCGCCGGGAAGCACTCCGGTCTTGGACAGGCCTTCGTTGATAGAGCGCTTCATGACCTGCCAGATCTCCATCAAAAAGTCCCAGATCTCCGATCCCTCGTTCAGCTCTACGTAGTCGCTGAGGGTGTGGATGTAGCGCCATTTGCAGAAATAGGCGATTTCCGCGAAGGAATGCTCCACGTAGACCTCCTCGGATTCCGCCGCCTGGTTCTCGCCCAGAATGCGGATGTCGCCGCCGCCGATGGACTCCACCCGCAGGTGGCCGATCTCGATATCCCCGGCGAAGGCGGAAAAATCCATGGTGTTTGGGTGCATCCCCTCCCAGTTTTCCTGGGAAAAGACGATTTTGGTTTGTTCCGGCCCCAGGGTGGAGCGGAGTACCCGGTCGGTGCCGTGGCCCACGCCGGTTTTGCTTAGGGAGCCGTATAGCGTCACTTGAAAAAAGTCGGCTTGCGGATAGCGCTCCAGAAACAGCTTGGCTGCCCGTTCCGGCCCCATGGTGTGAGAGGAAGACGGCCCCTTGCCGATTTTATAAATCTCACGGATGGATTTCATGAAAACCTCCTGGTGTACGGTAGACGCATAGATTTATGTGTAGGGGTGCACGGTGATTCAAAGCGCTTCTGTGATGGTGCCGCCGCCGACGACCCGTTCGCCGTCGTACAGTACCACCGCCTGACCGGGGGTGACCGCTCGCTGGGGGGCATCAAATTCTACCCGGGCGAAGCCGTTTTCCTCCGGCGTAACCACAGCGCTCTGCTCGGATTGGCTGTGGCGGATTTTTACCGTGACGCGCATGGGGGCGGTTAGGGCAGGGAAGGGGAACCAGTTCCAGTCCGTTGCCCGAAGACCGCTGGAAAACAGGGCGTCATTGGTGCCAACAGTAACGGTATTGCTCGCCATGTCCTTTTTGCAGACATAGACCGGCGCGCCCAGGGCGATACCCAGCCCCTTACGCTGGCCGATGGTGTAGCGGACGGCACCCTGGTGCTGGCCGACCACATTGCCCTGCAAGTCCAGATAATCCCCCTGGGGGTAGGTTTTTCCGGTATAGCGTTCCAGGAAGGCGGCATAGTCTCCGTCGGGGACGAAGCAGATATCCTGGCTGTCGTGCTTTCTGGCATTGACGAAGCCGTTTTCCTCGGCAATGGCCCGTACCGCGTCCTTGGTCAGTCCGCCCAGCGGAAACTGGATATGGGCCAGCTGGTTCTGATCCAGGCAGGCCAGAAAGTAGGTTTGATCCTTGGCCCGGTCTGATGCCTTATACAATAAATACCGGCCGCTGTCCGGATCCTGCCGGATCTGGGCATAGTGGCCGGAGACCACATAGTCATAGCCCAGCTCCATCGCCCGGCGCGCAAGCCGGTCAAATTTCAGATAGCGGTTGCAGTCAATGCAGGGATTTGGGGTCAGTCCCTGTTCATAGGCGCTGACAAAGCGCTGGATCACCTGCCGGTCGAAATCCTCTTTAAAATTGAATACATAGTGGGGAATCCCCAGCCGCCGGGCCACGCTGCGGGCATCCTCCACGTCGTCCAGGCTGCAGCAGGTGGCGCTTTTCTCCCGGCCGATGGTTTCATTATCATATAGACGCATGGTAGCGCCAATACAGCGGTAGCCCTGGCGGAGCATCAAGTAAGCGGCCACAGAGCTGTCCACACCGCCGCTCATACCGATTAACGCGGTTTTCCTGTCCATAGAATTGCCTCCCAGGCGGAATATGGTTTCGTTACACCGAGTATACAGGCAGGGGACGGGAAAGTCAATCCCAAATCCAGATGGCAAAAAACGGCAGCAACAGCGCCTGAAAATGACAAGAAATGCGAAGAAGGACAAAAATATGACAAAAAAAGCGAGAGCTACGGCAGAGAATCCGAGCGGTTACAGATACCTCTGATATTTTGTTACAGAAATGTAATTTTTTCAAAAAAGGTATTGCAATTTGTAAACGGGTCTGTTATAATACCGTTACTTACATAAGAAGAAAAGGAGTAAGTAGCTATGAAGAAGAGAATTGTATGCGTCTTACTGACTCTGATCCTGCTGATGAGCCTGGTGCCTGTCACCGCTTCCGCTGCCAGCATGGCTGTCAGCGAGAAAGGAATTACTGTTTTAAAGCAGCTTCAGAAATATAGCGCCACCTGCAAGCAGGTTGGCACCGAGTGGCGCAACGGTTATGGCACCATCTGCACCAAGTCCGGTGACCATGCCACCCACACCATTAAGGAGACAGATGCCAACGCGGCTCTGCGCACCAAGCTGAAGGAGCTGGATACCGCTGTCAACAGCTTTGCTTCCAGCACCGGTGTCACCTTGAACCAGAACCAGTTTGACGCGTTGGTTCTGTTCTCCTATGATGCCGGTACTGCCTGGATGAACGGTACGGGCATTCTGCGCAGTGCCATTCTCAACAAGGCGGGCGCGGGCGAGATCATCAATGCCATGGTTTCCTATGACGACGGAACCAACGAGGTTTCCCTGGAATCCAGCAGACGGGTCATCGCCAATATGTACATCAACGGCGCGTATTCCAATGTGCCTCCTACGAACTACCGGAAGGTTACCTATAAGGTTAAGCAGAGCGAAGCGATGCTGGCCCAGGGCATTCTGGGTTCTGACGGTTATCTGACCTACTCCACCTACTTTGATGCCAGCGCAAAGGCGCAGCACCAGGCTGTCCCCACCTCCGCGGGCAAGACCTTCCTGGGCTGGTATACCTCTGAGGGTGCGGATGGGAAGTGGCTTCCCAATCTGAACAGCGATTGCGCGGATACCACGCTGTATGCCAAGTGGCAGAAAAACGGCTTGAAGCCCGATGCCGGTGTGAGCGAGTTTGCCGCGGTGAATTACACGCTGACCAAGGCCAGCCTGGCCTCCACCACGGTTTTCAGCATTCCCGATGTGAAGACGGGTACGGAAGTCGGCAAGGTTACGGCAGACACCGTGACCGTGAGCCGGGACTATCTTGGCGCCGACGGCAGCCGCTGGTCTATGATCGGCAGCGGTCAGTGGGTCGTCGTCAATGCCGGTTCCAATGGCCTGCCCTCCGGCACGGATATTGATGTGACCGTGACTGTGACCAACAGCTTTGTCAACTCCCGGGTAAACGCCACCATTCACTGCGCGACTAACGGTTCTTATAAGAAGGGCGACCAGCTGCGCATCATCAACACCGAAAGTGCCGATGGCTTCCTGTGGGGCCAGGTGGCAAAGAGCGCCGAGGACAACACCCCCATCGGCTGGGTGGCGCTGATGTACACCAACTGGAACTCCGTGAAGGACAATACGTCCAATACCGGCTCCGCCAACAATACCAAGGCAATTGCCACTGCCATTGTCAGCTGCAATGGTTTCTTGAATGTCCGTAAGGCGGCCGGTACCGATAACGCCATCGTAGGCGCGCTGGCCAACGGCGACTGCGTGGATATCTTTGAGATCAGCTTCGTCAACGGTCACAAGTGGGGCCGCACCAGCCAGGGCTGGATCCTGCTGACCTATGCCAAGGTTACCATGCTGAACAACAATGTGGATTATTCCAACTCCACCGATGTGCTGGCTTACACCTTCACCGGCAAGCTGAATAAGGCGGTTACTGCCCGCACCGATATCTCCGACTCCGCGGATACCGTGGGCAAGGAGCTGGCTGCCGGTACCGTGGTGGCCATGAGCATGGTCAAGAACGATGGTTTGGGCAACATCTGGGGCTTCAACGGCACCGGCTGGATCAAGCTGTCCGATGTGACCATGGATGTGGCGAAGTACGTGGTCGTTGCCGACGCGGTTACGGTTCGGAAAGTCGCCAACACCTCCTCCGCGCAGAAGGAGAAGGTCACCAAGGGCGTGGAGCTGGATATCAGCGAGATCAAGGTCGTGGACGCCACCATCTGGGGCAAGACCGAAAAGTACGGCGGCTGGGTCAACCTGGCATCCAAGTATGTCACCCGCAGCAACGCGCCTACCATTGAGAATGTGGAAGGCGATAAGGAAACTGGCTTGATTGCCACCGTTATTAACACCGGCAGCGTCCGGGTTCGGAATTACGGCTCCGTCACCTCCGGCAAGGTCATCGGCTCTCTGGCCGGCGGCACCACCGTGAAGGTTTGGGAGTCCAACGAGGACGGCGACTGGTACAAGATCGACACCAACCAGAACGGTGTCTATGACTACGAGGAAGACGGCTGGGTTTCCGCGAAGTATCTGGATGTCTACAAGGGCACCATCGGCGGCAGCACCAACAATTCCTCCAGTAGCAATGGTTCTTCTAACACCAACGCGCCTGTGGAGACCGGCTTGGGCATCGTTGCCAACACCTACAGCGGCGTGAATATCCGCCAAGGCGCGGGCATCGGCTATAATTCCGTTGGTAAGTATCTGAACGGCACCTCCGTTGAGATTCTGGAGGTCAAGAGCACCGCTACCTCCAAGTGGGGCCGCACCGAAAAGGGCTGGATCTGCATGGATTATGTTACCATGATCTCCAAGTATCCCATCGGCGGTACCACGGCGGAGGATTCCAATAAGGCCAACGCTGGCCAGAACGCTGGCGGTTCCACCACCGAAAGCGAAGGCAACACCACCATTTCCCGCACACCCGCTGTGTACTCCGCCAGCGCGAATAACGATATCGCAATCCAGAAGACTGCGGACGAGGATGCGCTGACTGTCCGTACCTTGAATGCCGGCGACAGCGTTACCATCCAGGAGCTGGCGAAGGTTGTCACCAAGAAGACCATCACCGAGGGTGAGATTGTGGACGGCAGCGGCAAGACCGAAACCAGCACGGTGGAGACCACCACCACCTACTGGGCCCGTACCAGCGAGGGCTGGATCGAGGATCCTGCAGCCAACCTGTCTCTGAGAACCCTGGACGAAATCACCTACACCGTCTACAACAATGACAATGTCAACGTGATGGCCGCCCCCGGCAGCAACACCCTGGCTACCAGCGATGGACTAAAGAAGGGCACCCAGGTGGTTGTCACCGATCTGGAGATCGTTGGCGACAAGGTTTGGGGCATGGTTGAAAATATCGGCACCAGTGGCGGCTGGGTCAGACTGGATCAGCTGTCCGAGGGCGCGCTGACCATCAAGAGTGAGACGGCTCCCACTACCCCCGCGGCCACCACGCCCACACTGGGCAGCACCGGTAATACCAGCACTGGCGGTTATGTAAATAACGGCGGTTACAAGTACACCGGTAAGGTCATCAACACCAAGGAGCTCAATGTCCGTTCCTCCGCCTCCACCGGTTCCTCCGTCACCACGACGCTGAAGGGCGGTGCGGCACTGGTCATCTATGAGACCACCATTGCCGAGAACATGGCTTGGGGCCGTTGCGACGCTGGCTGGGTCTACCTGTACTACGTGGATCTGACGCCCTGCGTCAACGGCGCTGTGGATGCCCGGGTTGTTTTCAATGACAACACCATCATCTACTCCGACGTCAACGGTTCCAGCGTGGTTGGCACCTACGCCAAAATGTCTGTTGTGGACATCTATGAGATCGTAGGCAAGATGGCCCGCACGGATCAGGGCTGGGTCAACACCGACAATCTGCTGTAAGCATGTTTTCAAAATCCCTGCGGTTTGATAGCCGCAGGGATTTTTCTTGCCATAGAGGCCGGAATATGGTATGATAAGCCAAACCACTACAAACGGAGGATGCCCCATGAGCAGAGCGGATGATCTTTACAAGCAGACCTGCCTGGATATTTTGAACAATGGCTTTTCTGACGAAAACCTGGAGGTGCGGCCCCACTGGGCGGACGGTACCCCAGCCCACACCATCAAAAAATTCGGCGTGGTGAACCGTTACAATCTGGCGGAGGAATTTCCCATTATGACTCTGCGCCGGACGTATTGGAAAAGCGCCGTGGACGAGCTGCTGTGGATCTGGCAGAAAAAGTCCAACCGCATCGCTGACCTGGGCAGTCACGTCTGGGACGAGT
>CAYYGF010000082.1:0-9012 GCA_964471315.1 uncultured Oscillospiraceae bacterium
CTTGGGCGCTGTAAGCGCCAGTACGTTAAATTGTAATTTGCCAGCGTAATGGCTCCCCGATTAGGGGAGCTGTCAGCGAAGCTGACTGAGGGGTGCACCCCTCCGCCCCGCCTTTCGGCGGCCCCCCGGAAAAGGGAAAATCCCGGCAGCGTTTCCGCTGCCGGGTATTTTCATTAGGATGTTCTAAGTAAGGGATCCTTGTGTTTAGCGAACCACGCGCTTCTTGCTGATGAAGTACACAGCAGCCAGAGCGGCGGTGGACAGGGTCAGCACGGCCACAGGCGCGAAGATGGTGTCACCGGTCTTGGGGTTGGAGGAGTCAGCGGTGGAAGAAGTCTTAGCAGTCACATTGGGAGCATACACATTGAAAGCAATGGTGCTGCTATTAAATTTTTCAAAGACACTGTTAATATTCCAGCTGCTCTGCTTGTTGGAATCGGTGGCGTAGTTCACGATGCTGTTACCGGCAGTCACATACAGGCCATCCAGCTGGAAGCCCTTATTGCTGTTGCCAGCCTTGTAGTAATCATCCACAACGGTCTCCACCTCGTCCAGGTTGAGAGTGCCATCGGAAACGATGGTGTAGTTGGTGATGTCAACCGTCTTGGCAGGAGCGGTCAGCTTGCCGTTGATGTAGATGTTCAACAGAACCTGTCTGCCCTTGGTATTCAGCGAACCATTCGTGGTGGTATACTGCGCATAGAAGCGAATACCGTTGGAGTTAATCGCATAGTTGGCAACCGCCTCGTTGGTCAAGGTATTGCCAGCATTCTCAACCTTCCAACCGGCAAAGTTCGTAGTACCAGCCAGATTCGCCGCAGTCACAGCGTTGTCATAGCTGACCTTGCCGCCCTTCGCAACGGAAGTCTGAAGCAGCTGAGAGGTGCCCTTGTAGAAATAGACAGTGTAGGTTTCAGTCACGGGAGTAGTGGGCTTGGTGGAAGTGTTGTTGCTAGTGCTTAGACGAACACTAACAGTCTCACCGCGATTAATAGAGGTGTTAATATCCGTAACAGTACCAGTTCTCTTGGTGTGCGCCTGAACAAAGCCATCGGTGCTACCATACCAATAAGTCAGCAGGTTCTTAACAGTAGTGGTCTCTTTTGCGATGGTATCTGTGTTTGTATAGCTTGCAGTAGTGCTATCGTTCAAATACACATTGAGGGTAACCTTCTCAGCATTTTCAGTGGTGGTGTTATTGTTGTTATTTGTGTTATTGTTGTTGCTGCCATTAGGAATCACGTTATTGTTTCTCTGTGTGCAAGTGAAAGTCGTGGCATCATTCACGGTAACTGTAGTACCATCTGCAATAGGATTGGTAGGATTGTAGTTATCGTTCCACTGAACGATCGTATGGTTATAAGAGAGAGTTAAGCCATGCTCGTTCAGCAAAGCCTGGTTCAACGTTAAGGAAGAACCCTTGTCAACATTGAAGCTACGTTCACCGACACCGGACAAAACAATTTTCACAGCAACCTGCTCTGCAGGAGGAGTAGTCAGTGCAAAAGTAACCGTTCCACTATTGGGCACAGCGTCAGTGCCTTGCTTAACTACACCATCAACATAGTATCCAACATAGTAACTTGCGCTGTATCCCGGATAAATCTCTTCAAGAACAACTTGCAGAGATTTAGTGTCATCAGTAGAATAAGTACCACTCTTTAGCGTTGTAGTCCCATCGAGCGTGATAATGTAGGGCATAGCAACTTCTGTCGCAGCCGCACCCAACGGCACTACGGAGACCAGCAGCATTGCCACAAGAACGAGGCTCAGCAGCTTCTTCATTGCGTTTTTCATTTTTTTCAAACCTCCTAATGATTTGATTTACATAGTTTGAAATCTTTGCCGTTCATTGCCGCGCCGCCGAACCATCGGGGAAGTCCCGCGCCGCCGCTTACGCCCCGGCATCTCTTTCATGCCCAAATCATACCATATCGGTTACAGGAAGTCAAGAGGAAAATTACAAAAAATTACAAAATTGTCTCTTAAGATTTACAGAATTTTCTTAAGAATTATCACTTTGCAATTTCTTCCATGGATCCCGCCCCTACGGGGGAAAAACATTGCGTGCCGGTGCAAGCACTGGCACGCAATGGCATTGTTTTGATCTCTTATCCCAGAACCGTCCCATCGGGATGGAACAGGGGCAGCTTTTCCAGATAGATCAGATCCTCCCGCTCCTGGGCGTCGCCCTCGGCCAGAATCGCCATCCGGCCGCAGATTTCGCCCCCGGCCTTTTCCACCAGCGCTTCCAGGGCCCGCAGGCTCTCGCCGGTGGAAATCACGTCGTCCACAATCAGAATTTTCTTACCCTTCATCAGCGCCGCGTCCGCGCCGTCCAGGTACAGCCGCTGCTCCTTGGCGGTGGTGATGGAGTGAACGCTGACGCTGAAAATATCCCGCATGTACAGCTTGGGGCCTTTCCGGGCCAGGATGTACTTGGCGTCGCCGGCCTGGCGGGCCATCTCGTGGGCCAGAGGAATGCCCTTGGCCTCGGCGGTGAGAATGTAGTCATACTTAGGGGCCTTCGCCAGCAGCTCCCGGGCGCAGGCCACAGTCAGCTCCGGATCGCCAAAGATCACAAAACCGGCAATGGACAAATTCTCATTCAGCGGACAGATAGGCAGATCCCGCTCCAGACCCGCCACCTTCATTCGATAGTACATGGGAAACGCTCCTTTTCTATATTTATAATGAATATCCAGTAAAACGGTAGTTTATCGCACTGGTACGTCCGCGCCCAAGGCTTCTCCTTGAGGAGAAGGCATTGGGCTGCCTTGGCTCCCCCATAGGGGGAGCTGTCACGGCGCAGCCGTGACTGAGAGGGCCCTCTCCGCCCCCATAGGGGGCACCTCTCCCACAGGGAGAGGCAAGGGACTGCCCGACAAACACCAATTTAGCAAACCAGGGAACGATACCGAGCCATACCCAAAGGTGTAACGAATATTGCCCAGCCCGCGCACGAGTTGTCAGCCGCCACTGGCGGCCCTGCTTTCATTATACTATCCACAGGGAAAATGTCAAGCGCCAACGGCTCCCGGCGCGCCCTCTGTTTCTGTATCTATATCTATATTTCTTTCTTTTTCTATTTCTATATCTGCATGCAACCCTATAGGGTAGGATAGCCCCCCTATCCCCTCCCTATTCGACAGAACTGGAAAAGTTTTTGGGAAAGGGCTTGCGTTTGCGCCGGTTTTGCGGTAACATATACTTGAAACATCCCCACATAAAGGAAAGGACGTGTTCCATTATATGATTAAAGTCGATATCTCCAATGTTTGGGGCGAGCTGGCCCTGCCGGATCTGCTGGCTATGGAGAAGGAAGTGGCTGCCGCCCATGATACCCTGACCGATGGCACCGGCGCGGGCAATGATTTCCTGGGCTGGCTGAACCTGCCTGTCCGGGAACCTACCGACGAGATCAAGCGCATTCAGGCCGCTGCCAAGAAAATCCGCAGCGACTCCGATGTGTTCGTGGTCATCGGCATCGGCGGCTCCTACTTAGGCCCCCGGGCTGCCATTGAGCTGCTCCAGGGCCCCAACCACAACATCGGCAAGGGCAAGGGCAATCCCCAGATCTTCTTTGCCGGAAACGGCCTAAGCACCCGGCACTGGAATGAGCTGACCCGGCTGCTGGAGGGCAAGGATTTCTCCATCGCCATCATCTCCAAGTCCGGCACCACCACCGAGCCCGCCATCGCCACCCGCGCCCTGCGCTGGATGCTGGAGCGCAAGTACGGCACCGACGGCGCTAAGAGCCGCATCTACGCCATCACCGACCCCTGCAAGGGCGCCCTGCGCCAGATGGCCACCGAAGAGGGCTGGGAGACCTTTGTGATTCCGCCTAACGTGGGCGGCCGCTTCTCCGTGCTGACCCCCGTGGGCCTGCTGCCCCTGGCTGTGGCCGGCATCGACATCATGGAGCTGATGAACGGCGCAGCCGACGCCAAGGAAAGCTACGATCTGCGCTCCTTTGAAAACCCTGTGTGGCAGTATGCCGCCGTGCGGAACCTGCTGTACCGCAACGGCAAGGTAATGGAGCTGTTCGAGTCCTTCGAGCCGGGCTTTAAGATGTTCGGCGGCTGGTGGCAGCAGCTGTTCGGCGAGTCCGAGGGCAAGGACGGCAAGGGCATCTTCCCCGTCACCGCCGAGTTCACCGCCGACCTGCACTCCCTGGGCCAGATGATCCAGCAGGGCCAGCGCAACATCTTCGAGACCATGGTTCGCTTCGACGCTCCGGATGCCAAGTACACCATCGGCTCCGACTGGAAGAACCTGGACGGCTTGAACTATCTGGAGGGCAAGACCCTGGACTTCGTGGATGAGAAGGCGTACCTCGGCACCCTGGCTGCCCATGTGGACGGCGGCGTGCCCGTCATCACCATGGACTGCGGCGAGCTGAACGACCGGAAGGTGGGCGAGCTGTTCTACTTCCTGGAGCTGAGCTGCGGCGTTTCCGCTTACATCCTGGGGGTCAACCCCTTCAACCAGCCCGGCGTGGAGCTGTACAAGCGCAATATGTTCCAGCTCCTGGGCAAGCCCGGCTACGAGAAATAACCCAATCCCACAGGAGGGCTGCTTAGGCCCTCCTGTATTTTTGCAATTGCACCGTTTTGAAATTTCTCTAGTAGAATTCACAAAATAGTAGTTGCAAAATTTCTCGTTTGCTGGTAGAATGTGCATAAGCCAAAAAAAATGGCAAGCAAAGGAGGACTTTCCGATGATTCATGTTATTATGGGCCTGAAGGGCACCGGCAAGACGAAGAAATTGATTGACGCCATCAACGCTGCTGTGGCGGAAGCCCACGGCGATGTTGTCTGCATCGAGTACGGCAGAAAGCTGACCTATGATCTGACTTACAAGGTTCGCTTGGTGGACTCCAAGGAGTACGCCATCAGCACTCCCGAAATGCTGAAGGGCTTCCTCAGCGGCCTGCATGCCGGTAATTTCGATATCACCCACGTGTTTATCGACAACCTGTATAAGACCATCGGCACGGATAAGGCTGCCGCCGAGGATTTCGTGTCTTGGTGCGCTAAGTTTGCCGCGGATAACAGCATGGAGATCACCATGACCATCTCCGACGATCCCGCCAATGCCTCCGAGGCCGTGAAGCAGTACCTATAATTGGATGTACATCCTCTGCCGCCGCAGCTATGCTGCGGCGGTGCTTTTTTTGAGAAATCCATCCCATGCTGATTCGGTAAAAAGCCGATCCGCATTTTTTGCATTTCCTATTGACAACCGGGGAAAATAAGAGTATACTGGGATTATCAAATGAACAAGTGCTCATATGTTAAATCGAAAGGAAGGAACTGTCATGGCGAAAAAGGTCTACAGGATCGACAATCTGGACTGCGCCAACTGCGCGGCGAAGATCGAAAAAAAATTCAACGACCACCCCGGTGTGGAGGAGGCGGTCATTACCTTTGCCACCAAGCAGCTTCGGTTGACGGCGGAGGACCCGGATGCCCTGATCCCGGAGCTGGTGGAGATTGCCCGAACCATCGAGGGAGAGGTCACCATCACCCCCAGGGACGCAGCCAAGGGTGCGGCCCATCCGGAGCACAGCCATGGGCATCACCATCATGACCACGACGACGGCTGCTGCTGTGGGGAGCATCATCACGCGGATGGGGAAAGCTGCGGCTGCGCTCATGAACACCATCATGAGGATGGGGAGGACTGCTGCTGCGGTCATGAGCATCACCACGAGGATGGCAAGGGGCACGATCACCATTCCGGGCAGGAATCCCATGGGCATGACCACGCTGACGCGGAGGAAAGCGCTCTGCCGCTGATTCTGGGCGCGGGCCTGTTTGTGCTGGGGCTGGTGCTGAACCGGACAGCGCCCTCCTGGGCGACGCTGCTGGCATGTTTGGCTGCCTATGTCATTCTGGGCCGGGAGGTGGTCATGACTGCCCTCCGGAACCTGGTGAAGGGCCATGTGTTTGACGAGAATTTCCTGATGTCGGTGGCCACCATCGGCGCGTTCTTTGTAGGCGAGTACCCGGAGGCGGTGGGCGTGATGCTGTTCTACCGGGTGGGTGAATTCTTCGAGCACAAGGCCGTGGAGCGCAGCCGCAGCCAGATCATGGAGGCGGTGGATCTGCGTCCTGAGGTGGTTCAGCTGGTGGATGGGGACGCGGTTCGGGAGATCCCCGCCGGAGATGCCAAAGTGGGCGACCTGGTGCTGGTACGGCCCGGGGATCGGATTCCCCTGGACGGCGTGGTGGTCAGCGGCCAGAGCCGAATCGATACCGCGCCCATCACCGGCGAACCGGTGCCGGTATCTGTGGGAGAGGGCGACTGCGTCACCTCCGGCTGCGTCAACACCGTGGGCCAGCTCACCGTCCGGGTGGAAAAGCCCCTGGCGGAGTCCATGGTGACCCGAATTCTGGACAGCGTGGAGAACGCCGCGGCCAGCAAGCCCAAAATGGACCGGTTCATCACCCGGTTTGCCCGAATTTATACCCCTGTTGTGGTGGCGGTGGCTCTGGGCACGGCGGTGATTCCCTCCCTGTTCACCGGGAACTGGGGCTACTGGGTGTACACCGCGCTGACCTTCCTGGTCATGAGCTGCCCCTGCGCCCTGGTGCTCAGCGTGCCCCTGGCCTTCTTCGCCGGAATCGGCGCGGGGAGCAAGAAGGGCATTTTGTTCAAGGGCGGCCAGTCCATGGAGGCCATGGCGGGAATCAAAGCCGTAGTTATGGATAAGACCGGCACCATCACCAAGGGCGATTTCAAGGTGCAGAAGGTGGAAAGTGTCCTGGATTTAGAGCAGGTGGATACCCGGAAGGAACTGCTGGGGCTGTGCGCCAGCTGCGAACAGCGCTCCACCCACCCAATCGCTGTCAGCATTGTGACGGCGGCCAGGGAGCAGGGGTTGGCCCTAACCCAGCCGGAGGAACTGGAAGAGCTGCCCGGCCGGGGAATCCGCGCCGTGGTGGAGGGCAGAGAGGTTCTCTGCGGAAATGCCCGGCTGATGCGGGAAAAGGGCGTGGCCTTCGCGGATACCGCCGGATACGGCACCCGGGTGCTGGTGGCGGTGGACGGGGTTTACCAGGGGTATCTGCTGATCGCGGATACGGTAAAGCCCGGCGCGGAGCAGGCGGTGCGCAGGCTCCGGGATGACGGCATCGAGACGGTGATGCTCACGGGAGACGCGGAGGAAGCGGCCAAGGCGGTTGCCGGGGCCGTGGGCATCCGGGAGGTTCACGGCGGCCTGCTGCCCTACCAGAAGCTGGAGCGGCTTCAGGCCATCCGCCAGGAGAAGGGCGCGGCCATGTTCGTAGGCGACGGCATCAACGATGCCCCGGTGCTGGCGGGCGCGGATGTGGGCGCTGCCATGGGCAGCGGCGCGGACGCGGCCATTGAGGCGGCGGACGTGGTATTCATGACCTCGGATGTGGAGGCGGTGCCCCAGGCTCTGGGGATTGCCAAGGAGACCAGCCGGATCGCCTGGCAGAATGTGGTGTTCGCCCTGGCGGTGAAGCTGGTGGTGATGTTCCTGGGACTGCGGGGATACGCGTCCATGTGGCTGGCGGTATTCGCCGACTCCGGCGTGGCCATGTTGTGCGTGCTGAACTCCATTCGGCTGCTGTATAAGAAATGAAAAACAGGGGAAAGGAGCCAGCGCTCCTTTCCCCTGTTTGGGTATTTGCGCTCTTGCGGTTATGGGCGGAATTTGGTATACTGGGGCAGAAAGGGCGTGAGAAAATGCGCTGTGACTGTCATATGCACATGGTGCTGGATGGGGTGGACTGGAAAAGCGCCATCCGGCGGCATTCCCAGCAGGTGAACGAAAGTTGGATCCGGCAGGTGCTGGAAACCTACCGCCGCCTGGGCTTTGCCTATCTGCGGGACGGCGGGGACCGCTGGGGCGTGGGAAAACGGGCAAGAGAATTGGCGGCAGAATATGGGATTACTTACCGGACGCCCCTGGCGCCGCTGTGCAAGGCGGGGCATTACGGTAGTTTTATCGGAAAAAAGTACGAAACCCTCCGGGAATACGCCGCATTGGTGGAGAAGGCCCGGGAGAATGGGGCGGATTTTATCAAGATCATGATCTCCGGGCTGATGGATTTTGACCGGTTCGGGGTCTTGACCGAGGAAGGGTTGGAACCGGAAACCATTCGGGAGCTGGTGCACATTGCCCATGAGGAGGGCTTCGCGGTGATGGCCCACGCCAACGGCGCCCGGACAGTGGAGGCCGCGGCCCGGGCCGGAGTGGATTCCGTGGAGCACGGAGCCTATCTGGATGGGGAGGCTCTGGCAGCCATGGCGGAAAATGGGACGGTCTGGGTGCCCACCCTGTCCACCATTGGCAATCTGCGGGACAAGGGGCGCTTTGAAGAACAGGCTGTGGAACGGATTCTGGAAAGCGCTATGGAAAATGTGCGGCTCTTCGCGGATATGGGCGGTCTGCTGGCCCCAGGAACGGACGCCGGAGCCTGGGCGGTGCCTCACGGGAGTCTGACGGAATTTGCGCTTCTGGAACAGGCCCTGGGCGCGGACGCCGGGGCGGTGCTGGAAAAAGGCGTCCGGCGGATCAGAGAAAAGTTTTAATGCGGCGAGTCGCCGCAGACAATGCGTGCACGGTGCAGAGGGCATCGCCACTTCCCTGCCCCGCTCGGTTTCGTTACTGCTATGCAAAATTGTAATTTAGTGGCGAGTCGCCGCGGACAATGCGTGCACGGTGCAGAGGGCATCGCTACTTCCCTGCCCCGCTCGGTTTCGTTACTGCTATGCAAAATTGTAATTTAACGTACTGGCGCTTACAGCGCCCAAGGCTTCTCCTCGAGGAGAAGCTGTCAAAAATCTTTGATTTTTGACTGATGAGGTGTGCGGTAGAAGGTTGCAAGGATGAGCAGTTTTCGGCGAATTCGCAACCCGGTAACGCCGCTATCGCGGCTACACCTCATCCGTCAGCCCTTCGGGCTGCCACCTTCCCCTCAAGGGGAAGGCTTTGGGTTGGTGCGCTAAACTACAATTTAGTGAACCAGAGAACG
>CAYYGF010000083.1:0-8943 GCA_964471315.1 uncultured Oscillospiraceae bacterium
TCAAGCCCATGGTGTCCTCCATGGATCACAAGCGGGCAGGGGACAATGACACCGGTCTGAACACCGGCGGCATGGGCACCGTGGCCCCCAATCCCTACTATACCCCGGAGGTTGCGGAGCGTTGCATGCAGGAAATCTTCCTGCCCACCATCGCCGCCATGAACGCCGAGGGCCGCACCTTTCGGGGCTGCCTGTACTTCGGCCTAATGATCACCCCCGATGGCCCCAAGGTCATCGAATACAACTGTCGCTTCGGCGACCCCGAGACCCAGGTGGTGCTGCCCCTGCTGGAATCGGATCTTCTGACCATCATGCGCGCCTGCACCGACGGCACCCTGGCGGATACCGAAGTCAAGTTCTCCGACAAGCACGCCTGCTGTGTGATCTGGGCCTCCAAGGGCTATCCCACCAGCTACCAGAAGGGCTTCGAGCTTACCTTTGACCCGGAGGCTGCCGCCCACACCTTTGTGGCGGGCGCTAAGCTAGCGGACGGCAAGCTCCTTACCTCCGGCGGCCGGGTTACCGGCACCACCGCCATTGCCGATTCCCTGTTGGATGCCGTCCGGGAGGCGTACCGGATTTCGGATGGCGTTCATTTCGAGAACCGCTACCGCCGCAGCGACATTGGCCAGCGGGCCCTGCAGGCTCTGAAATAAAAAGAGGAGGAAATAGCCCATGGTTTATCGCGTATTTGTAGAAAAAAAGGAAGGCCTGGACAACGAGGCCCAGGGTTTGCTGAAAGAAGCCAAAACCCTTCTGGGCATGGAGTGCCTGGAGAAGGTGCGCCTGTTCAACCGCTATGACGCGGAGAACATCACCAAGGAACTGTTTGATTACGCGGTCAAGACGGTTTTCTCCGAGCCGCAGTTGGACATTGCCAGCGATTCCGTTGACCTTCCCGGCGCATACGTTTTTGCCGTGGAGGCGCTGCCCGGTCAGTTCGACCAGCGGGCGGACTCCGCTGCCCAGTGCATTCAGATCATCTCTCAGGGAGAGCGCCCCTTAATCCGGGCGGCCAAGGTCTATGCGCTGTATGGTGCGCTGACGGATGCCCAGATCGCGGAGTTCAAGAAGTACGTCATCAACCCGGTGGAGTGCCGGGAGGCCGCGCTGGACATCCCCCAGACGCTGGCGATTCCCTATGAGATCCCCACGGAGGTTGCTACTCTGGAGGGCTTTACTCAGCTGGACAAGGATGGTCTGGCGGACTTTATCCGCCGTTATGGCCTGGCTATGGATCTGGATGACATCACCTTCTGCCAGTCCTATTTCGTCAGCGAGCACCGGGATCCCACCATCACGGAAATCCGCATGATCGACACCTACTGGTCTGACCACTGCCGCCATACCACCTTCGGTACCATCATCGACAGTGTCATCTTCGAGGATGCCCTGCTGCAAAAGACCTACGACGAGTATCTGGCTACCCGCAACGCCCTGGGCCGTGGGGAAAAGCCCATCTGTCTGATGGATCTGGCCACCGTGGCGGTCAAGCATCTGAAAGCCGCTGGCAAGCTCCAGAAGCTGGACGAGAGCGAGGAGATCAATGCCTGCACCGTGAAGATGAACGTCACCGTGGACGGTGTTTCCGAGCCCTGGCTGCTGCTGTTCAAGAACGAGACGCATAACCATCCCACAGAGATTGAGCCCTTCGGCGGTGCGGCCACCTGCATCGGCGGCGCCATCCGGGATCCGCTGTCCGGCCGGAGCTATGTCTACGGCGCCATGCGGGTTACCGGTGCGGCTGACCCCTTAAAGCCCGTCTCCGAGACCATCCCCGGCAAGCTGCCCCAGCGCAAGATCGTTACCACCGCCGCCGCTGGCTATTCCTCCTACGGCAACCAGATCGGTCTGGCCACCGGCATTGTGGATGAGATCTACCATCCCGGCTACGCTGCCAAGCGCATGGAGATCGGCGCGGTCATCGCCGCCGCGCCCGCGGAGAACGTCCGCCGGGAACGGCCGGAACCCGGTGACGTGGTCATCCTGCTGGGCGGCAACACCGGACGGGATGGCATCGGCGGCGCCACTGGCTCCTCCAAGGCCCACAATGCCCAGTCCGTGGAAACCTGCGGCTCTGAGGTCCAGAAGGGCAACGCTCCCGAGGAGCGGAAGCTGCAGCGGCTGTTCCGGAACCCCGAGGCCTCCAAACTGATCAAGCGCTGCAATGACTTCGGCGCCGGCGGCGTGTCCGTGGCCATCGGCGAACTGGCTGACGGCTTGATCATTGACCTGAACGCCGTTCCGAAAAAATACGAGGGTCTGGACGGCACGGAGCTGGCCATTTCCGAATCCCAGGAGCGGATGGCCGTGGTGGTGGAGGCGGACGATGTCGCCCGGTTCCTGGAGCTGGCGGGTACCGAAAATCTGAACGCCGTCCCCGTGGCCACCGTCACGAAATCTGCCCGCCTGGTGATGAACTGGAACGGAAAAACCATCTGCGACATCAGCCGGGAGTTCTTGAACTCCAACGGCGCAGCCAAGCACATCACCGCCGCCCCTGCCAAAGCAGAGGATTACACCAAGACCGTTTCCGGCAGCTTTGCCGAGAACTTCCTGGCCGTGGCTTCCGATCTGAACACCTGCTCCAAGCGGGGCTTGAGCGAGCGGTTTGACTCTACCATCGGCGCGGGTACCGTGCTGATGCCCTTTGGCGGCAAAAACCAGCTCACCCCCATCCAGGCCATGGTGCAGAAGATCAGCGTAGAGAAGAAGCACACCGACGACTGCTCCTTCATGGCTTTCGGCTACAACCCCTTCATCACCTCCGCGTCCCCTTACCAGGGCGCCGATCTGGCCGGGGTGGAGTCCGTGTCCAAGCTCCTCGCCTCCGGCGCTTCCGTCCAGGATGTGTACCTGACCTTCCAGGAGTACGTCCCCCGGATGGGCAAGGACCCCAAGCGCTGGGGCATGCCCCTGGCGGCTCTGCTGGGCGCTTTCAAGGCTCAGATGGATTTGGGTATCGGCGCCATCGGCGGCAAGGACTCCATGTCCGGCTCCTTTGAAAATCTGGATGTGCCGCCCACGCTGGTGTCCTTTGCTGTAACCACCGGCAAAACCGCCGATGTGGTATCCCCCGAGTTCAAGGCTCCGGGCCATACCGTCTGCCTGCTGGAAACCAAGTACGATGAAAACGGTCTTCCCGAAACCGTTTCCCTGCTGGAAAACTTCGCCACGGTCACCGAGCTGCTGCGCAGCGGCAAGGCTGTGGCGGCCTACACCCCCGGCATGGGCGGTGTGGCGGAGGCGGTCATGAAGATGGGTTTCGGCAACGGCCTGGGCATCGCCATTGACGAAAATGTGTCCATGGACACCCTGTTTGGCTACACCTACGGTGGGTTCGTGCTGGAAATGGCCGAGGGCACCGTTGGTCAGGTTCTGGGCGTCACCACCGCAGACGGTTCCTTCTCCTATCGGGGCCAGGTGCTTTCCCAGGTGGACGTACTCAGTGCCTATGAAAACAAGCTGGAATCCGTCTATTCCTGCAATATCCCCACCCGGGAGCAGCCCATGAAGACTTTCTCCTATGAGGCTGTGGAGCGCAAGGCGCCTGCCGTCAAGGTAGCCCGGCCCAAGGTGCTGATCCCTGCTTTCCCTGGCACCAACTGCGAGTATGACTCCGCCAAGGCCGTCCGGGACGCTGGCGCGGAGCCGGAGATCATCGTCATCAACAATCTCTCCGCCGATGGCATCTCCCGCAGCGTGGAGCGGTTTGCGCAAGAGTTGAAAACTGCCCAGATGGTGTTCATCCCCGGCGGCTTCTCCGGCGGCGACGAGCCGGACGGCTCCGGCAAGTTCATCACCGCCTTCTTCCGCAACGCCGCGGTAAAGGAGGGCGTCACCGAGCTGCTGGAGCGCCGTGATGGCCTGATGTGCGGCATCTGCAATGGTTTCCAGGCGCTGATCAAGCTGGGCCTGGTGCCATACGGAAAGATCATCGACACCGATGAGACCTGCCCCACCCTGACCTTCAACAACATCTCCCGGCACCAGAGCCGGATTGTCCGCACCCGGGTGGCCTCCAACAAGTCCCCCTGGTTGGCGCTGACCAATGTTGGCGACGTGTATCATGTGCCTATCTCCCATGGCGAGGGCAAGTTCCTGGCCTCGGAGGAGCTGATCCGCCAGCTGGCGGCAAACGGCCAGATCGCCACCCAGTACGTGGATCTGGAGGGCAACGCCACCGCCGACATTCACTTCAACCCCAACGGCTCCCTGTACGCCATCGAGGGCATTACCTCTCCCGACGGCCGGGTCTTCGGCAAAATGGGCCACAGCGAGCGGATCGGTAAGGGACTGTACAAAAACGTTCCGGGCGCGTATGATATCCGCATGTTCGAGGCGGCTGTGAAGTATTTTGATTGAATATCAATATCATAATTCACTAATATTTTTCGGGGGCCAAGCGTTGCGCTTGACCCCCGAAAGTCATATTCCGTTCTGTTATGCCAGGTAAATGGCCTTGCAGGCCAGCATGGTTTCGTAGCAGTCCAGCTTGGACACCAGCTCCAAAGGCGCGTGCATGCTCAGCACCGGCACGCCGGCATCCACGGTGACGATGTTTCGGTTGGCCATATAGGCCGCTACGGTGCCGCCGCCGCCTTGATCCACCTTGCCCATCGTGGCCAGCTGCCAGACCACACCGGCGTTGTCCAGCGTGGTGCGGACATGACCCAAGGCCTCGGCGGAGGCGTCGGAGGCGCCGCTCTTGCCCCGGGATCCGGTGTACTTGCAGATGGCGATGCCATAGTTGAGGAAACTATTGTTGCGCTTGTCGCAGGTTTCCGGGAAATTGGGGTCAAAGGCATTGGTCACATCCGCGGACAGACAGAAGGACGCGGCAAAGCAGTCTTCCAGCTTGACCCCCTGGGCATCGCACAGAGCGCCCAGGAAGTGCTCAAAATACCGGCACTGCATACCGGAGACACCTACGGAGCCGATTTCCTCCTTGTCTGCCAGAATGCAAACGATGGTTTTGGCAGGATGCTCCACGGCGAACAGGGCTTCCAGCTCCGCGTAGGCGCAGACCCGGTCGTCATGGCCATAGGCGCTGATCAGACTCCGATCCAGACCGACCTCCCGGCACCGACCGGCGGGAACCATGGTCAGCTCGGCGGACTGGAAATCCGCCTCTACAATGCCGTACTTTTCGTTCAGCAGCTTCATGATGTTCAGCTTCACCAGATCGGCGCCCTCGCCCTCCAGGGGAACGGTGCCCAGGATCACATTGAGCTGCTCGCCTTCAATACCTTTCGCAAGAGGCTTCTGCATCTGGTCGGCAGCCAGATGAATCAGCAGGTCAGAAACCATGAGCACGGGATCACTGTCATCTTCGCCGATGGTGACGTTGACCAGAGTGCCATCCTTGCGGTAGACAACGCCATGCAGCGCCAGAGGAATAGTGGGCCACTGGTATTTCTTGATACCGCCATAATAATGGGTCTTGAAGTAGGCAATCTCGGAATCTTCGTACAGGGGAGTGGGCTTCAGATCCATACGGGGGGAGTCCACGTGAGCGGCGCAGATGTTGGCGCCGGCGCTGAGGGGCTGAGTGCCGATGACAGCCAGAGCAATGGCCTTGCCCCGGTTGTTGTAGTAGATCTTATCTCCAGGTTTCACATCCATGCCGGGAGTGAAGGGCTTATAGCCCCGCTTTTCCGCCTCCCGGATGGCCCAGGCTGTGGCCTCCCGCTCGGTTTTGCAGGCATTCATAAACGCCATGTAACGCTTGCAGTAATCTTCCATTTCGCCGCGCTGGGCATCGTCTAGCCGGGCGTAGCCATTCTTGGGAGCCATCAGCAGGGACTCCCGCAGTTCATCAGTTGTCATGGGAAAAACCTCCGTTTGGTTTGTTGGGTACCCTCATTATACTGTATTCCCGCAAAAAAGCAAGGCACTTTCTCTGAAAGTCCTGCTGACTTGCGGAATTTTCCAGAACGGCATCGCAGCGGGCACGAAACCAGGCATCCTCATGCTGGGCGGCAATTCGGCTGCGGGCATACGCTTCCGAAATGCCGTCCCGGGCCATGAGCCGCCGAACCCGAAGCTCCACAGGCGATGTGACGGCTACCGTCACATCGCAAAGGGTACTCAAACCGCTCTCGAACAGGGCAATGGCGTCGATGGCCGCCAGCTCCGGCGCCGCAGCCAAGCGGCGCAGCACCTCCGCCTTGACCGCGCCATGGGTGATGCGGTTCAGATCCTGCAGAGCAGCCTCGTCAGAAAAAACCAGGCTGCCCAGCTTTTTTCGCTGGAGGACGCCGCCCTCCACCGTGCCGGGAAAGCGGTCTTCAATGGCAGCAAGCAGGGCCTTGTCGGAGCGCAGAAGCGCGTGGTAGATGGCGTCGCAGTCCAGCACCAGACCGCCCTGCTCCTGTATGAGGTTCAGCAGGGTGGTTTTTCCGGAGCCACTACCGCCGGTGATGCCCAAAATCATACCTCCGCCTCCGCGTCAACGATGTGAAAGGCGGCCGCTTTTTTCAGCCGGTTCTGAACGGCATAGGCCACGCCGCCTCCCACCGGGCACCTGGCGTAGACCTGGTGGATGCTGGGATCGTCCAGCTCCCGCAAGGCGGCGAACAGCCCGGCGGACAGCGTGTTCACATCCGCCTCCTGACCGTAGGCCAAAGGCGCGCAGTCCCGGTAGAGGGGCAGCTCCTCCTCAAAGCACAGCACCCGGTCGCCGGGAATAAAATGGCGGCGGATATAGGCGGCAGCCTTCTCCCGGGAGCCGGAGACGATGACCACCGGCTCGGCGGGGGCATAATGCCGGTATTTCATGCCTGGGGCCTTCACCACCGCGTCCTTGTCAATCTGGGCGGTAACAGCCTTGTCCACCACCAGGTCTCCCAGGACGGAAAGAAGCTGCTCCGGCGTGATCCCGCCGGGACGCAGCAGCCGGGGCCGTTCCTCCGTCAGATCCACAATGGTGGACTCCACACCTACCCGGCAGGGGCCGCCGTCCACAACTGCCGCAATGTTTCCGTCGTGGTCGTGAAGCACATGCTGAGCGGTGGTGGTGGAGGGCTTGCCGGAAATGTTGGCGCTGGGGGCGGCAATGGGCACGCCGGACAGCCGGATGATTTCCCGGGTCACGGCATTGTCCGGGCAGCGAACGGCTACGGTATCGAGTCCGCCGGTGGTGCGCCGGGGAACGATGTCCCTAGCAGGCAGCACCATGGTCAAAGGCCCGGGCCAGAAGGTCTTTGCCAGCGTATAGGCCGCTTGCGGAATATGGTGGCAGAACCGTTCCATCTCCTCCGCGGCGCTGATGTGCAGAATCAGCGGATTGTCCTGAGGTCGGCCCTTGGCCTCAAAGATTTTTGCCACAGCGCCTTCGTCCAGACCGTTGGCTCCCAGGCCGTAAACGGTCTCCGTAGGAATCGCCACCAGCTCACCCCTGCGGATCAACTCAGCAGCAATAGCAGGCGTCTGGCCGTCTAAAGCGGACAGTAATTGTGTATGCATCATACACCCCCATAATTATCAACTGTCAACTGAATAAAGCATCGGGCAGCCACGGAATCCGCAGCTGCCCGGAGATTTAAAATTACACGGTGGGCTGGTTGGCAGCCTCGATGATCTTGACGAACTTCTCGGGCACCAGGGAAGCGCCGCCAATCAGACCGCCGTCGATGTCGGGCTGGGCCAGCAGCTCGAAGGCGTTCTTGTCGTTCATGGAGCCGCCGTACAGGATGGAGATAGCCCGGGCGTTCTTGGAGGAGTACAGCTTGCGCACCACGCTGCGGATCATCTCACAGACTTCCTCAGCCTGCTCGGGAGTGGCGGTCAGACCGGTACCGATGGCCCAGATGGGCTCGTAGGCGATGATGACCTTGCGGATCTTGTCCTCGGGTACGCCGGCCAGACCCAGCTTGATCTGCATGGTGATGTGTTCGGCAGTAACGCCGGATTGGCGCTGCTCCAGACTTTCGCCGCAGCACATAATGGGGATCAGACCGGCTTCCAGCGCTGCCAGAACCTTGGCGTTGACATCGGCGTCAGTCTCGCCCATGGCGCGGCGCTCGGAGTGGCCGATGATAACGTACTTGCAGCCGGCATCTACCAGCATGTTGGTGGCAATTTCACCGGTGTAAGCGCCGGAGGGGTTGGCGTTGCAGTTCTCAGCGCCGATGCCCACACGGGTCTCCCGCATGGAGCGGACAGCGGCGGGAATGCACACAGCGGGGACGCACAGCGCCACATCACACCAACGACCCTTGGGCATAATCGCCTTCAGCTGGGTCATAAACTCCTTGGTCTCGGAGGGGGTCTTATTCATCTTCCAGTTGCCGGCGATGACGGTCTTACGGTATTTTCTGTTCATTTCCTTTTTCTCCTTATTATACAACATCAAAACAAAAACGCTCGATGTGAATTGACGAAATCAAAAGCGCGGGTGATCAATGAGAGGGACAGCCTGCGCCGTCCGGGGGCTGGGGAAAGGGATTTCCCCCGGGCGGGCACGGCGGCCCGCCCTGTGGGTAACAAAGATCGATTACTTATCCTGCAAGCAGGCGATGCCGGGCAGCTCCAGGCCTTCCAGGAATTCCAGAGAAGCGCCGCCGCCGGTGGAGATGTGGGTGATCTTGTCAGCAAAGCCCAGCTGCTCGCAGGCCGCGGCGCTGTCGCCGCCGCCAACGATGGTGGTTGCGGAGCTGTCGGCCAGCGCCTGTGCCACGGCGATGGTGCCCTTGGCGAGCGTCGGATTTTCAAAGACGCCCATCGGGCCGTTCCAAACAACCGTCTTCGCGTTCTTCACGGCGTCGGCGAACAGCTCGCGGGTCTTCTCGCCGATGTCGAGGCCTTCCATATCGGCCGGGATCTGGTCGACGGGAACGGTCTTGACCTCTACCGGGCCGTCGATCGGGTTCGGGAAATCGGCTGCGACGACGGTGTCGATCGGGAGCAGGAGCTTGACGCCCTTCTCCTCGGCCTTCTTCA
>CAYYGF010000084.1:0-8821 GCA_964471315.1 uncultured Oscillospiraceae bacterium
GATTGGTCAAAACCTCCACATTTGTGGTGGTGTCCACGGTGCCGTCGGGACGCAGAAAAACCGCATCGTCATAGTAGCGCAGGAAGTCCAGAAACAGTGGGAAGCCCTTCTCACAGGCCAGCAGTCCCGTCTGAATGCCCTTTAGGCTTTCAAAGCCCGCAAAGGCCTTCTGTTCCAGGAAGGAATCCAGAGGCCGGATGACCTCCACGTCCGTGTCCATATAGATGCCGCCCAGCTCCGTCAGCCCCCGCAGCCGGACATAGTCCGTGACAAAGGCCCAGCGGCCCGCCTCATAGGCCTGACGCACGTACAGCGGCGCTGTGGAAATGTCGAAATTATCCTCGTTCCACTCCAGAATCTGATAGTCCGGGCAGAACTTTTTCCAGCTTTGCAGGCACTTTTCCGCCAGCTTTGGCTTGGGTTTTCCACCAAACCAGCAGTAATGGATGATTTTGGGGATGCTCATGTCTCCACTCCTTTCCCGAACCACCTTTGGATTTTTCGCCAAAGTCCGCCAAATCCCGTCTGCCGAAGGGTGCGGACAGCACCCGCCACCGGCCAGTAAAACCGGATCAGCTTGGGATGGGCGGCATCCAGCAGCTGATCCAACTGCGCCGCATTCAGCCGCAGCTTTTCCCGGCGAAGGAACCGCCAGACGTTTTTTTCGGTCTGCCGGGCCAAGCCCGGCTCCTTCAGAATCTCCCGGACGCCCCGAATGGCACTGGCTGCCGCCTCCGCGTACCGCTCGAGAAACCGCTCCCGAAGGCGCGGATAGTCTGCGGCGCCGTAGCAGTTCAGAATTCCCTCCAGTGCCCACAGATAGTCCAGCCGCTTCCGGGAAAAGGCGCTTTTGGTGGTGCTATTTGGGTTTCCCCGGTAAAAATACAAGCTCTGATCGATCCGCGCCAGGTGTCCTGCTTGCAGCAGCCAGTGGCACACCGCCTCGTTATCCTCGTAGACCCGGCCGGCATGGAACAGATGGGACTGCACGATCTCCCGGCGAATCAGCTTGGCGCAGGCCACCCAGCCAGGGTATTCGTCCCGGTCATAGAGGGAAAGCAGGGTTTCCTCGTCCATGGGCAGACTTTGCCAGGCGCCGCCGCTCTGCCGGAAAAAGTCCTCTGGAGGTGTCTGTGCCTCCAGCATCCGGCACATGCTGATGCCCGCGCCGCTGCCCTCCGCTGCGGAAAGCAGCCGCTCCACCATCTGGGGATGAATCAGATCGTCGCTGTCCACGAAACAGACCCAGTCCCCCCGGGCCTTGGCAAGGGCGTGATTTCGCGCCGCCGCCTGGCCCTGGTTTTCCTGGTGGATCACCGAAACACGGCCGTCCCGGGCCGCGAAGGCATCGCACAGCGCGCCGCAGCCGTCCGGGCTTCCGTCATCCACCAGAAACACTTCCAAATCAAGGAAAGTCTGGGAAAGAATGCTGTCCACACAGTCGTTCAGATACGCTTCCGCCCGGTATACCGGCACGATCACACTGACCTTTGGCATCGTTTTTCCCTTCCCTTCCTAATTTTGATTACCGTCTCAATCTGCTTTTTTCCTGTCCAGCCAGAACCGGTATAGCCTCGTACTCATCGGGCTGCAGGCGTAAAGCATGTCGTAATCCATCCAGAATTCGATGAAGCCCAGCTTCCAGGCCCGCCGGATGAGCTTGCGCAGCCGGCGGCGGATATAGCGGTCGCTCTTTTTCAGTTCTTGCGCGTTGGGGGCGGAACGCACCACCAGCAGCAGGGCCTAGGAATTGTCCAGATACTCCCGATAGCGGAACCGCAGCATTTCTGGATCCCCGGCAAAAAACGACAGCTGCTGCTCATAGGCATCCCAGACCTCCAGCCGCCGGGGATTCCAGGGCTTTTTGGTCAAGCCCGCCGGATTCCAATAATAGGCATACAGCGGTGCCGGCACCACCGGAAGAAATTCCCGGGCAAACAGCAGCCGGTAGGTCACATACTCATCATCGAAATACGTTCCCACCGGATAGCGAACCGTCTCAAAACACGCCTTGGCATACAGCTTTCCCCAGGGCACCGTGGCCAGGGTCTGCTGCTGCCGGTAAAAGTCCGACGGTTTCCACCGCTCCACAGTCCACTGGTTTTCCTCCGGCGCCAGCGTGCCGTTTTCCGTTTCCAGATAGCCGCAGATGCTGATGCCGGCATGGCAGCTTTTCGCGGTTTCCAGAAGGCACGATAGCATCTGCGGGTGAATCCAGTCGTCACTGTCCACAAAGGTTATCCAGCCGCTGTCACTGTTGGCCGCGGCCCAATCCAGCCCCGCGTTTCTGGCGGCGCCTACGCCGCTGTTTTTCTGATGGAGCACCCGCACCCGGCTGTCCTGGGCGGCATAGGCATCGCATAGGCTGCCGCTGCCATCGGTGCTGCCGTCGTCCACCAGGATCAGCTCAAAATCCCGGAAGGACTGGGCCAGAATGCTGCCGACGCATCGGGGCAGCAGCTTTTCGGTATTAAAAATCGGTACAATCACGCTGATTTCCGCCATGGCCCTTCTCCCCCGCTTTCCATTATGTTTTCCTGGCAACCTCCGTAAACAGGGTTTCCAGCTCCCGCACCATCCGCTTTCCGTCAAAGAAGGCGCTGCGGTTTTCCGCGCCCTGCTTGGCTTGCCGGTAGAATTCTTCGTCCGTCAGCATCCGGGCAATGCCCGCTTCCAGACTGGCATTGTCGTTTTCGGTAATGATCCCGCAGACCTCTCCGCCGAACATCTCTCCCACCGAGGGAATCGGCGCCACAATGGGCACCCCCAGGCACAGCGCCTCCATGGCAATCACCGGCAGGCCCTCGGTATAGGAGCTGTTCACCAGGAACCGGCTGCGCTTCATATAAGGGTAGGGATTGGCTTGATATCCAGCCAGAATCACACTGTCCTGGGTGTCCGTTGCCCGAACGATCCGGCGCAGGTAATCCCGATCTACCCCGTCTCCCACAATCACCAGCTTGTGGTGGATGCCCCGCTGCAGCAGGCGCTTGTGGATGATGACCAGCCGTTCAAAGGCCTTCTCCGCCGACAGCCGGCCCACCGCGCAGATCAGCGGCACGTCCTGGGGCAGCTCCACTTCCTCTCGCGCCAGCTCCCGAACGTGGTCGCTGTTCATGGGATTGTAGTGCAGCTCCACACCCTCGGTTAGGCCGCTCAGCTCCCGGAATGCCGTCCAGGCCGACCGGGACACGCAGACAATCCGGTCAAACCGGGACAGCAGCGCCTTATGGTTCACCGCCTCCGCCCGGTAATCCGGATTGGTGCCGGGATCACCATGGATATATTTCACCGTTTTGGCGTTCTCCGCGAACACCAGTTCCTCGTTTTCCCAGACATTGTAGGAGATCACAATGTCCGCACCTTGGGGCAAGCATACGTCCAGCAGTCCCGCTCCTCCATTCTGATACGCCTTCTGGATTCGGCGCTTTTTGGTTAAGTTTCCCAGTTTTTTTACGGGATTGAACGTGGGCTGGCGGCAGGAATAGTCGTAGAGAACCTCGATGCCCGCGTCCCGGAACTTTTGTTCCCACTCCCCGCCGGGGCTTTGGACAAATACGGACGCCTGGAACCGCTGCTTGTCCAGCAGACCGATCAAATCATATAGCGCCTGCTCCGCGCCGCCGCATACCAGCCTGTGATGCACAAACAAGAGGCGAATTTTCTCCATTGTCTATTCCTCCACATCCAGAGGCGTCACCACCGCGTCTGGGAACCGGATATGGCCCCAGTTGGTCTGGTTCCAGACCAGCTCCTCCGGCTGCTGAACCTCAAAGAAAAAGGCGGGCAGCAGCAGCTCCTGGTCGTAGCTGTTGCCGCAGTCGTCCTTCTCAAACAGCACCATATCCAGCCGGTACTTGCCGTTGGTCAGCTGAATGGGGTCAAATTCCACCGTGTAGCTCCGCTCCCCGTTTTCCTGGCAGCTGCCCAGGGATACATCCGGCATGGTGCCCACCGGGGTTTCGTCGCCATAGCGCAGCTCCAGCCGCAGCCGCAGATCCGAAAAAGCTCTTTTCGTCAGAATCCGCATTTCAAAACGCAGCTTCTCTCCGGAACCATACATGGCGCTGGCCTTGTCCAGCAGCTTGACATAGGTAAACTGCGCGTCTCCCGGCGTATAGGGAGAGCGCCCGGGGGCCTCGGTCAGATCAAACTCCGTCTGGCAATTCGACCATTGCTCGTGGGCGTTGCTGAGGTAGATCTCAATGGCCTTCTCCACATCCCCCTCAAAAAGGATTCTGCCCTTGTCCAGCACGATGCACCGGTCACACAGGCGGCGGATGGTATTCATATTGTGGGAAACATACAGCACCGTCCGGCCCTCGGTTTTGGCCACGGAACGCATTTTATCCAGGCATTTGTGCTGGAATGCCACGTCGCCCACCGCCAGAACCTCGTCCATAATCATAATCTCGCTGTCCAAATGGGCCGCCACGGAGAAAGCCAGTTTGACAAACATGCCGCTGGAATAGCGCTTGACCGGGGTGTCGATGAAATCCCGCACCTCGGAAAATTCGATGATATCCTCCATTTTGGCGTCGATCTCCGCCTTGGTCATACCCAAAATCGCGCCGTTCATATAGACATTTTCCCGGCCGGTCATTTCTCCATTGAAGCCGGTACCCACCTCCAGCATGGAGGCCACCCGGCCATAGATGTCGATCTCACCCTCCGTGGGGGCGGTGACCCGGCACAGCAGCTTCAGCATGGTGCTCTTTCCCGCGCCGTTGCCGCCGATGATGCCCAGGGCCTCCCCCTTATATACTGTCAAGTCAATGCCGTTTAAGGCCATGAAGGTCTGTCCCACCAGGCGCTGGTCTGTTCCGATCAAGGTGTTGGGATCCTCTTTTCCCCGAACCCTTGCCCACCAGCTTTGCAGGTCAGCGGTTAGCGTTCCGCCGCCGATCTGACCCAGCTTATAGCGTTTTTTGACCCCGGAAAGCCGGATGGCAATTTTCTGTTCTTCCATGGCTTTCCCTCCTTACACCGTATCCATAAAGTTCCGCTCGACCTTATTGAAGATCATGATGCCCAGCACCGCCACCAGGAGCGTCACCACCCAAGACAGGCTGTAGTACCCCAGATGGAAGGTACCCTTCCCCAAAATGGCAAAGCGCATCAGCTCCACGGGAATGGTCACCGGATTGATCATCAGCGCGGTTTTCATCCAGCCCTCCGCCGCCGTGGACAAGGGGTAAACAATGGGGGTCAGATACATCCACAAGGACACGCCAAAGCCCACCAGCACCGTCAGATCCCGATACTTGGTGGTCAAGCTGGAAATGATAATGCCGAAGCCCATGCCCAGAATTCCCAGATGGATCAGCTCCACCGGAATGAGGAACCAGGCCCACCAGTTGGGATGCACCGTCCCCTGGATGAGAAAATACACCATAAAAATCAGAACCAGAATCATCTGAATGCCAAACCGGATGGCGCAGGACAGAATGTTGGAAATGGGCGTGGTCAGCCGGGGGAAATACACCTTGCCGAAAACATAGGCGTTTTCCGTAAAGGTTCCGGCGTTGTTGGTCAGACAGGTGGAGAAGAAGCCCCACACCGCGTTGCTGCAAAGATAAAACAGCAGCATGGGAATGCCGTCGGTCTCAATGCCCGCGATGCCGCCAAAGACGAAGGCCTGGACGATACTGCTGAACAGGGGCGTTAGGAAAATCCAGGCGGGGCCCAGCACCGTCTGCTTATAAGACACCACAAAATTCCGCCTGGTAAACAGAAGGATTAAGTCCCGGTACCGCCAGACCTCCTTCAGATTCAGATCCAGCCAGCGGTGCTTGGCGGTAATATGAATGTGATAATTGGATTGAGAAATATCAGCCATGATCTACCTCTTTTTCCGAATCAATTGCAAAATGTTATGAACCGCCTTCATGGGGCCTACCAGCCACAAGGGCATATCGATATATTCCGCGATCTGCCGGTTGGTACAGCGATCCATAGCGTCACAGGTAAAGCCGTACCACATGCCCAGTTTGGTTTTCAGTGGATAGTGAAAAAACACCGCTTTCTCCCGGAAGAACAAAGCCGTCCCCTGGGGATTGTCCAAAAACAGCTGATAGCCCGCCTTTGTCAGGCCATCGGCTTTGTATTCCCAGATCCAGATAATGTCATTGAAATACCGGATTCGGTATCCGTCATGGGCCATCCGGTTCCAGGTCACTGCCTCCGTCATAAATTTTTCCCCGGGGAACTCCGGATACAGGTACTTCCGGTGAATCTCCGTATCGAAAATCAATGCCCGCTCTCCGTCAATTTTTCCGTACATGTCAAAGGCATTTCCGTCAAAATAGTCCCCTGCAAACAGGGTATTGGGGGTATGCCCAGGGGAATTTCCCCCATTTGCCACAATCGCGCAGAATTTCTGATCCTGGGGCAATTCCGCATCCCATTGGGCTATCTTCTTGAGAGCATCATCGGTCAAATAGTCATCGGAATCCACGGTAAAAAACAGCTTTCCCTGAGCCAGCTTCAAGCCATGGTTGATAGCCCGGCACTTGCCGCCGTTTTCCTGGCGGACATAGCGGATGGGAAAGGGATTGTCCTCCCCGCGCCAAGACTCCACCAGTGCCTGGGTATCGTCCGACGAGCCGTCATCCACAATCAACCATTCAAAGTCACGAAAGCTCTGGCGCTGCAAGGAACGATACAGGTTTTCCAAAATATAAGCCCGGTTGTAAGTCGGGGTAAATACTGTGATTGTATGGGAAAACGGCATACGCTTACCTCCTTTTCCGTTCCAGATAATTCAGCAGGCGGCAGCTGCCCTCGAAAGATAGCTGTCCCAAAATCAGCCATACATTTCCAACCGCTGAAAGCTGTCTGCTGGGCAGCAGCGGTGTTAGGTGGGAAACCGTTTTTTTCAAGACATCCCGTGCCGTCCGCAGCTCCTCTGCGTGAAGGCAACACAGACTCATCTGCATCGCATATTGGCAGTGAAGGAACAAATTCGCCCGGCCCTCATACACCAGTTCCGGCATGTGCTCCTTCAGATACTCCAGTCGCTGCTCCTGGGCCTGGATACCTTCCAGGCGGCGAAGGGAGAATCCATCGTGCATCACGCTGTCCGGCTGCTGACGGTAAGCATATACCTGTTTCTCAGACCGAACCAGCCGTTTGGCGTTTCCTAAAACCCGATAGGTAAAAAATTCATCGTCAATTTTTGTCCCCGGTGGAAACCGGATCTCTCCGATGGTCTGCCTGCGGTACAACTTGTTCCAGATCAGCTGGCGAAATGCCGTATCCCGAATGTGGCAGCGCATGGCTTCCACAGGGCTATAAAAACGGATATCCCTGCCATCCCCGGCAAAGACAGTCTGATCATCCCTTGTCTCCACGAATCCACATTCGGCAATGTCCGCCCCCTGTTCCAAAAGGCTGTACAGGTACTGGTAGCAATCGGGAGAAAGATAGTCGTCGCTGTCCACGAACGCAATCAACTCTCCCGAAGCCGTATCCAGTCCCACGTTTCTCGCCTGTCCGCCTCCGGCATTTTTCTGATGGATCACCCGAATCCGGGCATCCTTTTCCGCCCAGGCATCACAGATGGCACCGCTGCGATCCGGAGAGCCGTCATCCACCAAGATAATCTCCAAACGAGAATAGGTCTGCCCGGCAATGGATATTAGGCACCGATCCAGATAGGCTTCTACCCGGTAAACCGGCACAATCACGCTGATTAAAGGCTGCTCCGTCATAGACTTTCCTTTCAGTGCTCCTCCTCCCGCTGGAACAGCTTCACATACAGCCGGTAGGCGATTCGGAAGCTCCAAGGGGCTGTGCAAATCATATTCGCCAACATTCGGTTTCGCCGGGACAGCAGGGGAAAATATTCCTTCTGCTCCCGCAGAAGCGCCCGAACCTTTGTCCGATATCCGTCATACTGCCGCTCCCGGTTCACCGAAAGCTGGGCATAGGCAAACAGGCAATTGCGCAGCAGCGCCTGCCGGGCATCCTGGCGCATTTCCGGCACACAGCGATCCAAAATGGTCTGCCGGACGGTGATGGGATCAAAAATGCTGTGCGCATGGAGCACCCGGTAGGAGGCCGAACCGCTGCGAAGAAGATAGCAGTAGGGGCAGACATCCTCAAATACCGCTTTTTTCACCTGGGCAAACAGGTAATAATTCATTAAGTAATCTTCGTTGATGGTAATCGCTGGATCCATCCAGCCTTCCAGCCCCGCAAACAGCTCCCGGCGGAACAGCTTGGTACACAGGCTGGATTCCACCAGGCCGCCGTCCAGCAGATCCTTGGCTCCTGTCAGCCCCTCCTGAATCCGGAGCTGGCCGGAATTGTGGACATAGGACACTCTCCCGTCGGGGAACCGCACCTGGTGGCCGCAGTGGGAGATTTCCGCGCCATAGGCGTGGGCATTGTCCAGCAGCTTCTGATACATCCACGGCTCCACCGTATCGTCGCCATCCATGAAGCCGATCCACTCCCCGGTGGCCTCCGCCACTCCCCGCAGCCGGGCAGAGGTGACCCCGCCGTTTTCCTTGTGGATGGCTTTGATCCGGGGATGGTTTTGGGCATATTCCTCCAAAACCTGCCGGGTATGATCCGTGGAGCCGTCGTTGACCACAATGATCTCCAGATCGGGATAGGTCTGCGCCAGCAGGCTGTCCAGACTCCGGGGCAGCCAGGGCGCGGTATTGTAGGCCGGTACAACCACAGTAATGCGTTCATGATCCACGTGCCGCCCTCCTTTCCAGTTGACAGTTGACAATTGACAGTTGAAAATTATGAAAATCTCTAAATGAGCAAATCTGAAAAATAAACAAAAGACACACCTAATATGGTACAA
>CAYYGF010000085.1:0-8753 GCA_964471315.1 uncultured Oscillospiraceae bacterium
ACCTCTTCCGTCAGCCCTCCGGGCTGCCACCTTCCCCAAAGGGGAAGGCTTTGGCCAGTGCGATAAACTACAATTTAGCGAATGAACGCCCAAGCAGCGAATCGAGCGGTATCTAATCATGCGTTATCTTCCCCAATACCCCATCTTTTCCAGCCGATGGGTTAGCACACCCCTTTACACGGATTTTACAATTCTCCTCTTGTAAATCTTACAGATTTGTCGTACCATCAATAATGAAAAAATCTGCGTATCAGGAGGAAGACGATGATCTACTGTGTGGAGGATGACGACAGCATCCGGGAGCTGATGCTGTATGCCCTGCGGGCGTCGGGGTTTGAGGCGGAGGGATTTGCCAACGGCCCCGGGCTGTTTGAAGCGTTGGAGCGGGGCAGTCCGGAGTTGATTTTGCTGGATATTATGCTGCCGGGTATGGACGGCATGGAGATTCTGCGGCGGCTGCGGGGGGCGTCCGCCACGGCCCGGGTGCCGGTGATCATGGCCTCCGCCAAGGGGACAGAGTATGACAAGGTCATGGGCCTGGATCAAGGGGCGGACGACTACCTGGCCAAGCCCTTCGGCATGATGGAAATGGTCTCCCGCATCCGGGCGGTGCTGCGCCGCACCTCCGGAGCGCGGGAAAAGCCAAGGCTGACCATGGGACGGCTGGAAATGGATCCGGAATCCCACACCGTCCGGGTGGACGGCAGCCGGGTGGAGCTGACCTTAAAGGAATTTGAACTGCTGCGGCTGTTCCTGGAGCACCCGGGCCGGGTGTTTACCCGGGATCAGCTGCTGGAGCGGATCTGGAGCACAGACTATCTGGGAGAGACCCGGACGGTGGACGTCCACATTGGTACCCTGCGCACCAAGCTGGGCGCCTGCGGAGAATACATCCGGACGGTGCGGGGCGTGGGCTACCGATTGGAGGAGAAGCCGTGACCAAGCGAATCTTTCACGCCATGTTCACGGTGGCACTGACGGTGCTATTGTGCGCACTGATGCTGGTGATGTGCGCGGTGCATTCCTATTTTACCGGGGTTCAGCGGGATCAGCTGCGGATGGAGATGGCGCTGGCGGCCCAAGCGGTGAATCACGAGGGCAGCCGCTATTTTGAGAATCTGGACGGCACCACGGATTGCCGGATCACCTGGATCGCCGCAGACGGCAGCGTGCTCTACGACAACCGCTCCGATTCCGGGGAGATGGAGAACCACCTGGCCCGGGAGGAGGTTCGTCAGGCCCTGGCGGAGGGCTATGGCGAGGCGACCCGCTATTCCGGCACGCTGATGGCCCGGTATATTTACGCTGCCCAGCGGCTTTCCGACGGCACGGTGCTGCGGCTGTCTACCTCCCATGGCTCGGTGCTGAGCTTGATGCTGGGCATGTCCGGCAGCATCGCCCTGGCGGTGGCGGCCACACTGGCGCTGTCGCTGTGGCTGTCCCGGCGGCTGTCCCGGCAGGTGGTGAGGCCCTTGAACGAGCTGAATTTGGATGAACCGCTTTCCAACACGGTGTATGACGAAATCCAGCCCCTGCTGCGGCGGCTGGACTCCCAGCAGCGCCAGCTTCGTGCCCAGTCCGCAGAGCTGAAGCACAAGCAGCGGGAATTCAACACGGTGACCCGGTCGCTGAGCGAGGGACTGGTGCTGATGAACAGCGCCGGAACCATTCTCAGCATCAACCCCGCTGCCGCAGGCCTCCTGGAGGTGACGCCCAACTGTCTGGGTGCGGCTTTCTCCGTAGCCAACCGGAACCGGGAGATCGAAGCGCTGGTGGAGAAGGCGCTCACAGGACAGAAGGGAGAGCAGACGGTGTCTCTGAACCAGGGACAGTATCTGGCGGCGGCCAGTCCGGTGCTGGCGGAGGAGGATGTGTACGGCGTGGTGCTGCTGCTGTTCGACGTGACCCAGAAGCACCAGGCGGAGCAGCTGCGGCGGGAATTCACCGCCAACGTCTCCCACGAGCTGAAAACCCCCCTCCACGCCATTTCCGGCTACGCGGAGCTGATGAAAAGCGGTATGGTGCCTCCTGAGGATATGACGCGCTTTTCGGAGAAGATTTACACGGAGGTTCAGCGGCTGATCCGTCTGGTGGAGGACATTCTCCGGCTGTCCCGGCTGGACGAGGGAGCGGAGGAAATGGGCTGGGCAGCGTGCAGCCTCTATGATGCCGCCCGGCAGACGATCCGGGAGCTTGCCGCTCCGGCGGAGCTGAAGGGGATTTTCCTCAAGCTGGAAGGGGACGACGCCGTCTTTTATGGCATTCCCCAGCTGGTATCCGCCATTTTGTTTAACTTGACGGACAATGCCGTGAAGTATAACCGCCCTGGCGGCAGCGTGACGGTGCGGGTGGAAAACCGGGAGACGGAGGCAGTGCTGACGGTGACGGACACCGGCATCGGCATTCCCCAGGAGCACCAGGAGCGGGTCTTCGAACGGTTCTACCGCGTGGACAAGAGCCACTCCAAGGAGGTGGGCGGAACCGGCCTGGGGCTGTCCATCGTCAAACACGCCGTCTTGATCCTGGGAGCAAAGCTGAATCTGGAAAGCAAAGTGGGCCGGGGAACCACCGTTACGGTGCGCTTCCCGAAAGAGTAAAAATAGCCCGGCACTGCGCACACGGTGCCGGGGTTTTGTATGCCCGGATATTAGCACTCTTATTGCGAGAGTGCTAATATTTACAGTTTGTTCATCCCGATTTCACAGAAACTGCGATTTTGGGGATTATAGTGTTCGTAGAAAAAAGAAAAGAGATGGTTCCAAAGAAATGAAAGCAAGCGCCCGGCAACAGCCAGAAGCCAAAGGCGCAAACAGGAACTGGCGAACAAAGTATTTGTATTTTGGAGGTATGTATTATGTTTGAACTGACTCGCAGAAATAACGGTTATCCCACCAACTACTATGATCCCTTCCGGGAGATGGAAAAGCTGGAGCGCGGCTTCTTCGGTGGGCCCTTTGACAGCTTCTTCGGCGGCAAGGATCTGGCCGAATTCAAGACGGACATCACCGATGAAGGTGACCATTACCTGCTGGAGGCCGACCTGCCCGGCTTCGACAAGAAGGACATCCACCTGGATGTCAACGGCGATACCCTAACCATTCAGGCGGAGCGCCACTCCAAGGTGGAGCAGAAGGACAACCAGGATCGGATCGTTCGGGTGGAGCGCTCCTACGGCTCCTACAGCCGCCGGTTTGACCTGTCCGCTGTGGACGCGGACAACATCAAGGCCAAGTACGACAACGGCGTGCTGACCTTGAACCTGCCCAAGAAGGCCAGCGTTTTGCCCGCCTCCCGGCAACTGGAAATCGAATAACCCATTGAAACCAAGGCGGCCGGAAAACCGGCCGCCCTGTTTTTTTTGTGGGTCTTATACGCAGGCCTTCAGCAGGCCGAAGGCGATGGCCAGCATGGCCACCGGTACCAGCAGCACAATTCCTCCCGCGAACAGCAGGCATCCGATGAGCATCGGCACCGCCAGCGCCAGAAGGATGGATGCGGCAATTTTGGTCAAACCCCAGGCAGTCTTGAGCGCCAGCTTGACGACCTTCCAGCCCAGCCAGCAGCACAGCAGCAATACGATCAAATCCAGCATTCGGATCCCTCCTTATGTTTCTTTTTTCAGTATAGCAGATTTGGCTGAGAAAAATGTGGAGGAATTGTAACATTTTCAGCCGCCCGTCCCAAAAGGGCGGGCGGCTGTTGGTAATGGGAGAAATTAGTAGGTCAGACCGAAGCCGGAGCGGTAGTAGTTGCCGTCGGCATCGCAGTAGGCGTAGCTGCCGCCCTTGACCTTGGCCAGGATGGCGGGATCGATGTACGGATCCTTGTCGTAGCCGGGCACGTCGTTGGGGGAGGCGCAGACTTCCCGCATAACGCCGTCGATCTCCTTCTCGGTGATGGCGATGACCTCGGGAGAAGAGACCATGGTCAGGCTCATCTTGCCGGTGGGGTTATACTCGCCGGAGAGCACGTCCATCTGGGCGCCCAGGGCGTTGCCCATGGCCACGGGAGAGACGGTGTACTGGAAGGTCAGACCGTCGCAGTAGGGCTCCAGCTTGTCCAGGATCCAGGGGTTGCAGACCACGCAGGTAGCGATGACCTTGCCGCCGTGGGCATGGACCTTCTCGGCGATGGCGGGGATCTGTCCCACGCCCCGCAGGGTGGAGATGGGGATCATCTTGCCGGTCTTCTTCTGGCTCTTGTTGACTTCCCGCTCCTCGTAGAGCACGTTGTCCACCAGCTCCAGCACGGGCATGGCCCGCTGGATAAAGACGATGTTATTCTGCTTGGGCCACACATGCAGGTAGGCGTAGTCGCATTCCTCGGGGGTGTCCACGATCTGGTAGCCCTTGGCCTTCAGCAGCTCGGCCAGCTGGAGGCGGAGCTTCTCGTTGTCGTCCTCGCCAGCCACGCCCGCGCCCATCATCTGGGCCAAGGCAGCGCCTGCGTCCTCGCCGGAGAAGACCGCGATATAGACCTTCTTGCCCTTCACCATGGGCAGCACGCCGCCGTGGTTCTTAGCCAGGACGACTTCCTTCTGGCATGCCTTATAGGCGGCCTTCTTGGCGCCCTCGAAGTTCTCCGCCCGGACACGGTCGGCTTCATCGGGATTTAGGTAGGGGTTGTCCACACGGCCCTGCTGGAACATGGCAAGCAGCCGGCGGTAGTTGGCCCGATCCAGATCAGCCTTGGGCAGAAGTCCGTCCTCCACGGCCTTGACGATGTTCTCCGCGTCATAGTTGCCGCCGATGACGTCGGTACCGGCGGAGATGGCCTTGGCATAGCGCTCTGGCACGCTCAGGTTCTCCACACCGTAGATCTGGGTGGTGGTGATGCCGGAGTCGGAGTTGACGTAGCCAGTAAAGCCCATGGTGTCCCGGGCCAGATCGGTGATCAGTTCCTTGGAGTAGGTGGAGCCAACCTGCTCGGTGGAGGTCAGCTTACCCCGGTAATACTGGGGCTTGCTGCGGCCATCCGTGCCCACCCGGGAGTAGTCGGGCATGATGGCGGAGGCCTTCATGTCAAAGGCGGCCTGGAAGGGGGGCAGGTGATATTTCTCCATGGAGCCTTCCGTGGGATACAGCCGCCATTGGCCGATGGGCAGGTGGGGCTCAAAGCCGTTTTCGGCAGGGCCATCGCCGGGGAAGTGCTTCACGGTCAGAACGATGGAGCCTTTCTTCAGACCATCCTCGCCGTTCTGGTAGCCGCGAACCAGCTCCCGGGTGATGCCGGCGGTGATGTCGGGCCGCTCGCCGTAGGTACCGGAGTTCCGGGGCCAGCGGGGATCGGTGGAAACGTCCACCTGGGGGCCGTACATGATGTTCAGGCCACAGGCGCTCATCATCTTCCGGTCGGTCTCGGCCATTTCATAGACCATGTCGAAGTTCCCGTCGCCCAGGCAGGCGGCGCCCATGCCCAAAAAGTCGGGGTAGCCGATGTTAATGGGGTTGGTGTGCAGGGAGTAGGGGATGGCCACGCCACCCTGGCAGGCTTCATACTCCACATACTGGGTGCCCAGGTTCTGGTACAGGGCAGCCACACCGGCCTCGGCCCGCATCTCACCACGGTACACACCGGCGGTCAGCTTCTGCTCCAGCACCTGGCCATCATCCACCCGGTTGTCCAGGCCGGGGAGGATGCCCTTGGGGATGGGCTCGCTGGGATCATAGCGCTTGAAAATCTTGCTGGGAACGATGTTGCCGTTTTCGTCCTTGGCGCCCTCCCGGGTCATGGACAAAGGGGTGTTCCACAGGGTGTTCAGCACCAGACCGGCCTGCTGCTTCAAGGGCAGATGGGCCACCATGTCCTTGGCACGGGTCTCGTTGTCCAGCCGCCAGTCCTCATAGGGGGACAAGACGCCATCGTTGTCCATATCCTTGAAATATAGACCGTCCTGCACGATGACGCCGCAGGTGGTAACGCCGATGGTGGGGCCGTTCTCGTTGTGGAACAGCACAGGCTCCAGGTAGAAGTCGTTGATGTGCTCGCCCTCTTCCAGAACATAGGGCGCGGGGATGTAGCCGTTTTTCAGGTTGGGGTCGATGGTGACGGGGTTCTTTTTCATAGGCTCACTCCTTATGGGAATTTTCTGTTTTCCACAAAACAGGAAAACCATATACAAAGTCATTATATAGTATGCACAAGATAATGTCAAGAAAATCCCGAGGCGCTTTCCACGCCCCGGGAGATCATAAAAGGGAGAGAGAATCAGATGGTAATCAACTCGTAGCTGTCCTCACCCAGGCCGATCTTTTTGCCGTGGGTGATCTGGCTGCGCCAGTTGGTGTGAGGGAAGGGCGCGGTCAGGTTGTCCAGATCGGGGCGGTTGACCTGGGCCAGCTTGGAGCCGGGCATGGCAGTCTGGGCGTTCACTGCCTCGGCACAGGCCAGATCCAGAGCCACCGGGTCGAAGGAGGCGAACATACCCACGTCGGGGACGATGGGAATGTCGTTTTCCGGATGGCAGTCGCAGTAGGGGCTGACATCCCGCACCAGGCTGATATGGAAATTGGGACGGCCGTCCAGCACCGCCTTGGTGTACTCGGCGATCTTGCAGTTGAGAATGTCGGCGGACTGGGCGTAGGCGGAGTGGATGGCGCCCACAGGGCAGACATCGATGCAGCGGCCGCAGCCCATGCACTTGGTCCAGTCGATGCGCATTTTTCCGTTCTCCAGATGGGGGCCGTTGTGGGCGCAGTACTTGGCGCAGGTGCCGCAGCCGACGCACTTGTCCGTGTCCACCACGGGGCGGCCATCGCAGTGCATTTCCCGTTTGCCGGCGTTGGAGCCGGAACCCATACCCAGGTTTTTCAGCGTGCCGCCGAAGCCGGTTTCCTCGTGGCCCTTGAAATGGGTTAGGGAGATGACGATGTCCGCGTCCATAATGGCCCGGCCGATCTTGGCGGACTGGACATACTCGCCGCCCACCACAGGCACGTCCACATCGTCGGTGCCCTTCAGACCGTCGGCGATGATTACATGGCAGCCGGTGGAGTAGGGGGTGAAGCCGTTTAAATAGGCGGTTTCCAGATGATCCAGGGCGTTTTTTCGGGAGCCGACGTACATGGTGTTGGCGTCGGTGAGGAAGGGCTTGCCGCCCAGATCCTTGATGATGTCCACCAGCACCCGGGCATAGCCGGGGCGCAGATAGGCCATGTTGCCCAGCTCGCCGAAGTGGATCTTGATGGCCACGAACTTATCCTTAAAATCAATCTGATCCATGCCGGCGGTCATAATCAGACGGGCCAGCTTCTGGGGAAGGTTTTCGGTCGTGCCGGTGCAGAAATCGGTAAAATAAACTTTGGATGCCATACGCTACCTCCTGTCGTGTTTGTTCAAAGTTTACTCGTTTCCCGAGGAAAAGTCAAGTCGGGAAAAAGATGAACATTGTGTGAAATGACGCGCCCATTGGTAGACTTTTTCCTGCTTTGGCGCTAAGATAAAGAAAAATGCATGAAAAAAGGACGGTCGCTATGGAAAAAAGGAAACCAGAAGAAACGATGAATCTGTTGTTCTGCGTCAACCGAAAATTTTTGACCCTGTTTGTCAGCTGCTTGACCTCCATTGCCCGCAGCGGCGGCTATGGGCACTATGACGCCTATGTGCTCCATTCGGACTTCGATCAGCCTCAGATTGACGCTTTGGGGCGGGATTTTGCCGGGACGGTGGACTTTCACTTTGTTCGGGTGCCGGAAACGCTGTTTGACGGCTTTCCCGAGACCAGCCGCTATCCGAAGCAGATCTATTACCGGCTGGCGGCGCATTTGCTGCTGCCAGAGGATTTGGAGCGGATCCTCTATCTGGATGTGGACACTGTCATCATCAACTCGCTGAAATCGCTGTATGAGATGGATTTTGAGGGGGATTATTACGTCGGCTGCACCCATACCCGGGAGCTTTTGACCAAGCTCAACCAGGCCCGGCTCCACTCGGAGAAGGCGGTTTCTTACATTAATACAGGAGTGCTGCTGCTGAACCTGCCAGCCCTCCGGGAAAATGTGCGCTTAAAGGACATCCGGGACTATACCAACGAACGCAAGCGTGCCCTGATCCTGCCGGATCAGGACATCTTGACGGCCCTGTACGGGGACAAGGTAAAGCTGGCGGACACCATGCGGTTTAACCTCAGCGACCGGATTTTGGCGTTTTACAACGCCGACCGCTCCCACGACAAGGTGGACGTAGATTGGGTGCGCCGCAACAGCGCCGTCATCCACTACTGCGGCAAAAACAAGCCCTGGAACGGGAATTACACTGGCGTGCTGGGGGTATTTTACCGGGAGCTGATGGAGAAGGGGTATCAATATCGGACAGAGCACGGGCAGAGCGCGGATGCCCAGGGAAATTCATGCTGCACGGATTGACCCAGCGGGGCGGAAACGGCAGCGTAGTTCCTGCCTTTTTATATCCTTCTTCTATATAAGCAGACAAAAGAGTGGAAATATGGCATGGGTTCTGAAAATTCATTGATTCCGATATGTCAGCGCCAGTACTGCAAATTGTAATTTGTCGCACCAGCCAAAGCCTTCCCCTTTGGGGAAGGTGGCAGCCCGAAGGGCTGACGGATGAGGTGCAGTATACGCGTTTCTTTTACACCAGGTATGGCGAAATGGAAGAATAAGACCTCATCCGACCCGCCTTACGGCGGGCCACCTTCCCCAAAGGGGAAGGCATGGGCGCTGTAAACTACAATTTTCAGCAGTAACGATACCGAGCGGTACCCAATGGTGTAACGATTATAGACCCGGTGCGTC
>CAYYGF010000086.1:0-7215 GCA_964471315.1 uncultured Oscillospiraceae bacterium
CCACCAGGGCCGGGTTGGCCAAGTGTCCAACATCGGCAGCTACAGCTTGAGGGGCTGTAGCTCATTGAATCCGCCGGTCACGGAGACCTCCAAGGCCGGTTCCAAGGCAGCGCCAGCGCTGAGGACGACACCCTGGCGGACGGCACTCCCCTGCGGCTCAGCTACAAGGATCAACAGCACCTCCCCCTATCCTGCCAATAATTGCAACTGTGAGGACATTTTATGCAGCATATCGACGATACCTATCTTCGCCCCAAGAAGGCGGAGGCTCTGAAAAAATGGTGTGATGCTCCTATTGAAGTGCGCAGTGAGCCTGCCGTCTGGCAGGGTAGCAATGCCACCATTCTGCCCCTGCGCCGGAATCCCAGCTTTGGCCTGCTCTTTGGCAAGGGCGGCGTGGTGGACAGCCAGGGCCAATATGTGGATCTGTCCGCCATTCCCGGCCGGGTGCAGTTTGCCTATCCCTTTGAAAATCCCGAATACAAGGATGAAAAGGTAGTCTACTGCGGCTACCTGGTCAACCACTGGGGTCATTTTCTCATTGAGGGTGTCACCCGGCTGTGGTATTTTCTGGAAAATGACGACACCATCGACAAGTATGTTTTCTTCCTGGACGAAAACGAGGAGCGGGAAATCAAAGGCAACTACCGGGAATTTCTGGAGCTGCTGAAAATCTGGGACAAGCTGGAAATCATCAACCGCCCCACCGCCTACCGGGAAGTCCTGGTGCCGGAGCTGGGCATCCATATGCGCCAGGCCTATACGCCGAAGCTATTAAAGGTTTTCGACCGGATCGCGGACAATGTGATTCCCGACCCCGCCTGGGAAACCCCGGAGAAGATCTACTACAGCCGCAGCCAGTTTCAAAAGGGCCAGCAGTTTGAATTCGGTTTCGCCGCTTTGGACAACTTCTTTGAGAAAAATGGCTACACCATTTTGTATCCCGAGAAGGTGCCCCTGGGCCGGATGATTCACTACATCCGCAATTCCAAGGTGGTGGCCTCCCTGTCCGGCTCCCTGCCCCACAATATGCTCTTTGCCCGCCAGGGTCAAAAAGTGGAGATCGTAGAGCGGCTGGTCATCAGCGACGACAATCAAACCGACATCAACCGGATGCGGGAGCTGGATGTGGTATACATCGACGCCAATATTCCGGTATACCCCATTGACTTTGTCGGCCCTTTCATTATGGGCTACACCCCAGAATTGCAGCGCTTTGCCCAGGATCGGGGCTATCAGCCGCCGGATGCATGCTATTTAACCAAAAAGCACTATAAGCAGTGCTTTGTGCGCTATATGAAGTCCTATCAGGATCTGTACTGGTACAATTGGTACATGCAGGATTGGTATGCTCCCTTTTCGGAATCCCTCCAGGAGGGCTACCAGGCAGGCCACGAATACTTTGGCGATTATCTGGACGGCAAGCGTCCCTTCCTGTGGCACCACTATTTCGAGCTGCATTATTTCAAGCAGTTTGTAAAACGGCTGCTGAAAATGCAGTCATAAGGAGAATACGATATGCTGTTTCTGGAATATCCCCCTTGCTCCACCTGCAAAAAAGCGAAGGCCTGGCTAGATGCCCACGGCGTTGCCTACACCGCCCGGCATATTAAGGAAAACAATCCCAGCTATGAGGAGCTGAAGCAGTGGCTCGCCATCAGCGGCCTGCCGCTCAAAAAGTTTTTCAACACCAGCGGCCTGCAATACAAGGCCCTGGGCCTAAAGGACAAGCTGCCCGCCATGACCGTGGACGAGCAGCTGCGCCTTCTCGCCACCGACGGGATGCTGGTGAAGCGGCCCTTCGTTGTGACAGAGGATGGAACCGTCCTCACCGGCTTCAAGGAAAGTGAATGGGAGCAGGCCCTTCTATAAAACGCAAAACTGCCGCGGCGAAAAGGGCGGTATTCATAAGACAGGAACAGTCACAGTAGCCTGCTCTGCTGTGGCTGTTCCTGTTTTTTATCCTGTTATGTGATAATATAGAATTTACAAATCGGAATCTTAGGTAACTTCCAGTTTGACGGACAGACACAGGGTGCGCTTCTATACGGGATAAGCCCCGTATGTGCGCTCTGGGAGCATGAACGCCCCATACGCTTGAATGTCCGGAGCGTTTTGCGTCGCTGCGTTACGAACAAGGGATTCATCAAGAACACACCGCCTAACGGCGTTGTCGGTCTCATGATGATCTTCCTGTTAAAAACTTCCATTCTGACGAATGTAAGTTTTTAATGGAATATCCGTATAAAACCGATAACCCACAAGCGATATTTGCACTCTTTTGGGATTTTTTAGGCAATTTGAGATTGAATAATCCTGTTCGCTAGGCAATAATACGAAAAATGGATTATTCTCCGGCTGCATATTCAGCCGTACCGAAAAACCATTTTCCAAAAAGGAGCGGCAGCTTATGAAGAAACACGAAAGCAATCCCACCGCCGCAAATCTCGTGAAAACCCTAATGTATTTTGTTCTGGGGGCCGTATCGACATGGATCTGCCGCACCCTCTGGAGCCGCCCCATCCTCCAGGCCTTGGCAATGGCTATGTTCGTCCTGTTCTGTGCGAACCTGCTGATCCTTGTTTTCGGTCTAATAAAGCCTAAGGCTCACCGGGGCCAGACCCTTGTTACCCTGCTGTCCAGCCTGACACGCTATGTGGCTGCCCTCGTGATCCTTTACTGGGGACTGTCCATCCTGGGTGTGGATGTGGTGACCATTGTTGCCAGTGTCGGCATTGTGGCGCTGGTCGTGGGCTTCGGCGCGGAGAGCTTGATTGCCGATGTGGTCACCGGTATTTTTATGATTTTTGAGAACCAGTACAATGTGGGGGATATCGTGGAGGTAAACGGCTTCCGGGGTACTGTGAAGGAGATCGGCATCCGCACCACCTCTATCATTAACTCCGGTAAAAATGTGAAGATCGTCAACAACTCCGACATGCGCAACATCCTCAACCGTTCGGACGACGCTTCCGTGGCCGCCTGCAGCTTTGACATCCCCTATGAGACGGATCTGGAGGCGCTGGAAGCGAAGCTCCCCCAGCTGCTGGAGGAGATCTATCACAGCCATGAGGATATTATGCTCTCCCCACCCCAATATCTGGGGATCCAGGCCCTGGGAGCCTCCGGCATCACTCTGAAATTCATGGTGGAGGTCGCGGAGGATAACATCTATTCCGTTCCCCGGATCCTCAACCGGGATCTGCTGATCGGCTTCCGAAAGCTGGGCATTGAGAGTCCTTACCCGCAATTGGACGTACATAACCGCTGAACATGATGGATAACGATTTTGAATTCACATCCGCGCCGGAGACGGAGTTCTCCATGCCGAAGCCGGAAACCGAGTTCACGCCGCCCCTGCCGGAATTCCCGCCGGTTCCTGCCCCGGCGGTGGAGATGCCCAAAAAGCGGCGCAGGAAGCGGTTTGCGTTTTATGTCGGCGCGGTGCTGCTGTATGGGTGGTTTTTGCTGGGCAACGGCAAGGCAGAACCCGCTCGGCCCGCTGTGGAAACCTTGCCCGCCGTTCCCACCGTCGAAGCCGCGCCCACTTCGGTACCCCAGACCACGACTGAACCGGAGCCGATCCTTGCCATACCGGGCTGTGATGTGATCTTTTTTAGCTTCTCGTCTGAAATGCACGGCAAGCTGCTGCACGATACCGACACACTGCTGAGCGTCCGTGCAGAGCTTTGGGACACGGTGACGGACAGTCTGGAAATTGCCTGGGACGTCCCGGAGGAAGCCATCGCCGCCGGGGAGTTTATCATTCCCGCCTACAATGAATCGGAAATCTATTTCAACCATCAGGCGCATTACGCCGAAACCAACACCTTCCCCAATCCTGAGTTACGCGTTTTCCTGCACTATCAAGGAACGGACAGGGAGGAGACCCTTACCCTCACCCAGCGCCCGCAGTATGAACAGGGCTGGTCCCTGCGTTACTTCCCGGAGAACACCCCCGCCACGGAATATACCTATCCCGGCTACTTTGCGCTGGTCACCTACGATTCTATGGAGCAGGTGAATGTGGTTTTCGACGCCCCAGGTCAGCTTGCAGAGGGTGGCATCCGCGTCAGCGGAGAGGCAGGCGGCTACCGCTTCACAGCGGAGGACTGCCGGGTGGAAGTGCTGGAGCGAGTGGGCGTGGACGATTCCACCCTGGTCAAATCCTACCGCACTGTCCTGCTCCTGCGCAGACCCGCAGACCTCCCGGAAAACAGCGGCGGCATCGCCCATTTCACGGTCACCCAGCCGCTGGAACATTATGACATCATATGGGAAACCCAGTTGGAGATTCCCTATTAACGCAAACACCGCCCGGCTTCCAGCAAGGGAGGGTATTCATAAGACAGTTAAAACGGCGTGACAAGTCACGCCGTTTTTCATATGCAGAAAAAGTCGCAAAGCGACGCAGGGAGACATCCTTGTTTGGAATACAGGAACACGGAATGTGCATACGGAGAAAAACCAGTATAGAAGTGCGCTCTTTTCAGAGGATACTGAAAGAAACCAGTAAGCTAGAAGTTACCGCTCTCTTTTGTGTCTATCAACAAGTAATATAATCAGCATGATAATCCATGCCACCCATGCAAGCAAGCAGCCAATTCCTTTTTAATCTCGCTGTCCATACGAACGCTAAAGCCGCAGCCGTTTTGCGTTTTGGGAATTACTCCTCGTCCTCGTCGTCCAGGGAGAATTCCAGAGTCTCGCCGCAATTGGGGCAGACGATGCTTCCCTTTTCCAGGGTCTCCTCGTCAAAGTCGATGATCTCGCCGCAGGCACATTCCACTTCATAAACGGTGGTGTCCTCATCGCCGAAATCGAAGCCCTCCTCGGGATCTTCCTCGTCTTCCCAGTCGTCATCCTCGTAATCTTCAAAATCCTCGAAGTCATCGTCATCCTCATCCATGATGAAGTCCTCGATGGCATCCAGGTCTTCCTCACTCTCGTCCAGCTCATCGGAAATGGCAATGGTGGTCTCCTCAATATCGGTGACCCGCTTGGCCATATCCCCCAGCAGATCCACAATGCCGGCGATCATCTTGCCCTCGTCAGACTCGGTATTCAGCTTTAGGCCATCCATCAAGCCCTTCAGATAAGCAGACTTTTCAGAAATCGTCATAATAACCTCTCCTTTTTATCGGATGCTCCCCGGGAGCGCCGGGTGAGCCATTTTAAAAAGAGGGGACGATTCACTGCAATCGTCCCCCAGGGAAATCCCATTATGCCTTGGAACGGCCCAGGTACTCGCCGGTGCGGGTATCGATCTGGATCTTGTCGCCCTCGTTGATAAACAGGGGCACCTTCACCTCAGCGCCGGTCTCCACGGTGGCGGGCTTGGTCACGTTGGTAGCGGTGTTCCCGGCAAAGCCAGGCTCGGTCTCCGTCACCACCAGGTCAACAAAGTTGGGCACTTCCACGCCGAATACCTTGCCCTTGTAGCTCATGATGGTGCAGATATCATTTTCCTTGACGAACTTGAAGGAATCGTCCAGGGCGGAGGCATCGATGGGCTCCAGCTCATAGGTCTCCTGGTCCATGAAGTAGTACAAAGCGCCGTCGTTGTAGGAATACTCCATCTTCTTGCGCTCCACGAATGCGGTGGGGAACTTGGCAGTGGGGTTGAAGCTGGTCTCGGTCACAGCACCGGTGATGACGTTCTTCATCTTCACACGGACGAAAGCTGCGCCCTTGCCGGGCTTGACGTGCTGGAATTCCACGACCTGCATAACCTTGCCGTCCATATCAAAGGTAACGCCGTTTCTAAATTCGCCTGCAGAAATCATGATCTTTATCCTCCTAAGACTGCCTTCCCTTTCCGGAAGGTGATTTGGTTGTGCAAAACTTTAGCGCATATATTATAACGCCAAATTTTGAATTTTTCAATAGGAAATACAAATTTTCTGTTTTTATTTCACGATAATCAGCTGCTTGGGGCTTTGGGTAATAACCTCGCAGCCATTCTCGGACAAGATTGTCACGTCCTCAATGCGGACGCCGAACTTGCCGGGCAGGTAGATGCCAGGTTCCGCGGAACACACCGCACCCACAGGCAGGGGCTTGTCATTGGCGGTATTGACGTTGGGGGCCTCGTGAATTTCCAGCCCTAAGCTGTGGCCGTAGCCGTGGCCGAAGTACTTGCCGTAGCCCGCGTCGGCAATGACCTTCCGGGCAACGCCGTCAATGACCTGGCCGGGTACGCCCGCTTTGGTGGCGGCGATGGCGTCCTCCTGGGCCTTCAGAACCACCGCGTAGACCTGCTTCATTTCCTCGGTGGCGTAACCCACCGCCACAGTGCGGGTCATGTCGGAGCAGTAGCCCATGTAGCTGGCGCCAAAATCCATGGTGACAAAGTCACCGGGCTGAATCGCCCGCTCCCCAGCCACGCCGTGGGGCAGGCTGGTATTGGGGCCGGAAACCACGATGGGGTCAAAGGCCAGACCGGTGCCGCCGTTTTTATACATGCAGTAGATCAGTTCCGCCTGCAGCTCCAGCTCGGTCATACCGGGCCGGATGCGGGTAATGACCTCGGAGAAAGCCTTATCGGTGATTGCCTGCGCCTTGCGCATCAGAGCAATTTCCCAGTCCTCCTTGGTGCCCCGGAAGGCGTAGATCGGCTCGTTGAAGGGCACCAGCTTGGCGTTTAGGTTCTTTTCATAGCCGAAGTATTCCTCCGCCGAAAGATAGCGCTCCTCATAGCCCAAAACGGTCACGCCGAAGTCAGCGATGGCCTCATTCAGCAGCTGCACAAAGCTGTGCTCCCGGGTCATTTCCAGAACTTCAAAGCCCTTAAGGTTCTTCTGAGCAGACTCGATATAGCGGCTGTCGGTAAAATAGCGGCTTCCCTTCTTGGTGACGATGGCCACGCCCTCGGCGATGTCAAATTCCGCGCCGTAGTGGCGGCTGTAGCGAGAGGTCAGCAGCAGGCCGTCCACCTCGCCGTCCAGCAGGGAAAGGTACTTATCCAGGTTCTTCATTTGGTTATCCTCCTGTTTCTTGCTAAGAAAATAAATGGCAGTTCCAGCACGTGACGTGCCTTCAGCCAGAAAGTATGATTGTGGATGGCCTTAATCAGAATCGATGTGACCCCGGCGCAGTTAGCGCCCAGGGTGTCGGTATAAATCTGATCCCCAACCAAGGCCGCCTGGCCCGCGGGAATTCCATATTTTCCCAGGCATTCCCGGATACCCTTGGAAAAGGGCTTCTTCGCGTGGG
>CAYYGF010000086.1:7225-8747 GCA_964471315.1 uncultured Oscillospiraceae bacterium
TGATGCAATCAATGCCCCGGGCATCGCAGAAAATACGCACCCGGTCCTTGTGGCTGTTGGACACCACGCAGATTTGGATTTCCGAGGCATTCATCCGCGAAAGCCACCGCTCCATGTCCGCCGTGGGGACATCGGTGGTATAGGGCACGATGGTGTTGTCAAAATCCAGCATCAGCAGCCGGACATTTTTCTCTCGGAGCAACTCCGGGGTCAGGTCTGTCAGGCTATCCATCATTAGCCTGGGCAAAAGAGAAAAGGGCATATCGTCCTCCGGCAAAACGTATATTGGTGGTAGAAGCGCTCTTCAACGGCTTCCCCTTGAGGGGAAGCTGTCAAAAATCTTTGATTTTTGACTGATGAGGTGTGCAGAACCATACTGGGATTGGCAAAAGGGTCTCCGCAAATTCGCAGCCAGGTAACGCCGCTGACGCGGCTACACCTCATCCGTCAGCCCTATGGGCTGACACCTTCTCCTCAAGGAGAAGGCTAAAAAGCGCACACCACTGCCGATGATTATACCACGGGAAGGAGGATTTGTCCATGGCGATTCGGCGATATTTTGCCATGACAGCGGCGGAAATCCGAGGAAATCCCCTACTCCCGCCGGGAACCGCCTGGATGGCCTGCCATTTTTCCCCCTACGGCACCGGGCTTTCCAACCTGCCCCGGGATTTGCCGCCAGGAGCCTTGCTGACCCTCAACGACCGGACGCCCATTCACGGCCATGATCCGGATCGGATCGCAGGGCAGTTGGCAGAAGCGGTGACATCCCTGGACTGCTGGGGTGTCCTGCTGGACTTCCAGCGGCCTGGCGTAGAGGAAACCGCCGCCCTGGCTGGTCATTTGGCGCAGGCCCTCCCCTGCCCCGTGGCGGTGTCTGACCTGTATGCCCGGGAGTTAAACTGCCCGGTGTTTTTGTCCCCCGTTCCGGCGGACATGGCCCTGGGGGACTATCTTGCCCCCTGGCAGGGGCGGGAGGTCTGGCTGGATCTGGCCCTGGATGGGGAGGTCATTACCCTAACGGAGAAAGGAGCCGCCGCCGCTCCCCTTCTCCCGGGAACGGTTTTGGAAGGAGGGCAGCAGGAGGAAACGCTGCACTGCCATTACCAAATTGCCCTATCGGATTCGGATGCAAAATTTTCCCTTTGGCGGACGGCGGAGGATTTGGAAAGATTGCTGGCAGAAGCGGAGGAATTGGGGGTGACTACCGCTGTAGGGCTGTACCAGGAGCTGCACGGACATCTGATTCCCCGGTAAAAAATACCCCTCCCGGTATCCAGGAGGGGCAATCTTCAATTCACCGGAAATTCCAGACCGCCGTCCAGGATGACGGAGGAGATTTCGTTCACGTCGATCATGCGGTTGAACATAAAGGTAACGTCCCGGTCGGTGTTCCCAACGGCAAACATATAATTGGCGGTATTATCATCCCGTACCAAATATTCCGTCCCGTCCTGGAAACGTATCTTTGTAACGGCAATGTATCCGTTTGGATAGTCCTGCATATCGGTGGTGTCCACGC
>CAYYGF010000087.1:0-8728 GCA_964471315.1 uncultured Oscillospiraceae bacterium
TCCGCGCAGCGAATCAAAAATATCTATGATTGCCAGTGGCAATCATACCATAATTCTTACCCAGGGGCGTAACGATTACCACCCAGCTTGCGCACGTATTTGCTGCGGGGCATACCCGCCACGCATTGTCCGCCGCCACTGGTGGCCCGCTGCCGGTTAACCGGCCTGGTTCTCGAAGGCGGTGACTTCGCTGGCGGCGTCCATTTCGTAGTAGCTCAGCAGGATCTTCTCGGCGATGGGGGCCAGGGAGGAACCGTGGGCCACTTTTTCGCCGAAGATTGCCACGGCGATGTCCGGCTCGGTCTCGTCGGCCCGGTGGGAGAAGCAGACGAACGCGCCGTGGTCAGAACCGCCGGAGGCGTGCTGGGCGGTGCCGGTCTTGGCGTAGACGATAACCTCACCCTTGAGGGGCCATACGCCATCGTAGTCATCAAGCTGGTCGGCAAAGCCGCCGAAGTACTTCTGCGCGGTGCCGCCGGCGGTGGTGACAACCTTGCGCATACCGCTCCAGTAGGTTTCGATGGTGGTGGGCTGCATTTCCAGCTGATTGACGATCTGGGGCTGGTTCTCGTAGATCAAGGTGCGGTAGTCCGAGGACACCACGCGGCTCAGGAAGGTGGCCTTCATCCGGGTGCCCTTGTTGGCCAGGGTGGAGGCGTAGACACAAAGCTGCAAAGGGGTGAACCGGTTTTCGCCCTGTCCGATGGCGCCCAGAATCTTATCGCCTGCGCCGAAGGACACGTCAACACCGGTTTTGTAAACTTCCTTTTTCCGTTCGGGGGTGTTGCGGTAGCCGGTTTTTTCCACCAGCTCGATGCCGGTAGGTTCGCCCAGACCCAGGGCCTGGGCCGTCTCATCCATCATCTGCCAGGTCAGACGGTCACCCAGCTCGTAGAAGAAGTAGTTGCAGGAATAGCACAGAGCCAGAGTGCCGTCAATGCTGCCGTGGGTGGCCTTGCTGCTGGTCCAGAACAGACAGGCGGGAGAGAAGCCGGGGTACTTGGTGAACACGCCCTCGTCCTTGATCTCCTCACCGGGGGACAGAACCCATTCGCCCTTGCTGTTCCGGTTTTCCATGGCGGCGATGAGGGTACACATTTTATAGGTGGAGCCGGGAGCGTATTCCGCGCCGAAAGCCCGGTTGAAGAAGGGGTTGTAGGGATTGGCCTCGATTTCCGCCCAATCCTCGTGCATGGTGGCCAGGTTGTAGGTGGGATAGCTGGCGCAGGCAAGGATGTTTCCGGTTTTGCACTCCATGACAATGACCGCCGCGCCCTGGGCGTCCAGACCCACGTGTTCGCCAACTTCGGTGTTGATCTGGGGATCGGTGATCCGGGCCATGACCTCGGCCAGGGCGTCCTCCGCGACCTCCTGAACCTTGATATCCAGAGTGGTTTCCACGTTGTTGCCTGCCACTGGCTCCTTGGTGCCGATGACGTTGCCCTTTTCGTCGGTTTCCTTGGCATAATACTGCTTGATAATGGCGCCTTCCCGGTTAACAACGTCCACGCGGGTGCCGTCAATGCCGTGAAGGTATTCCTCGAAGGCCTCCTCAAAGCCGGACTGGCCAACCATGGCGTCCATGGAATAGTTCTGCTTTTTGTATTCCTCCCACTCCGCGTCATCCATACCGCCGAGGTAACCCAGCACATGGGCGGCGTACTTGGTGTGGTATTCCCGCACGGTGGAGGATTCCACCATCAGACCGGGGGTGTTCAGCTCCAGAATGGCGGACAGAACCTCGTCGGATACGTCCTCCATAAAGGTATAGGTGGGCAGGTAGGTGATGCCGCGCAGATCAAATTCGTAGCGCATACCGATGACTGCCCGGGCATCCTCGTCGGACCATTCCTCGGGGATTTTATAGCGGTCACGCATTTTTTCCACCAGCAGCGGCGCGGTGATGTCCGAGTCCAGACCCCGATCCACCATGAACTGCTGGAAATAGTTCTGCCAGGAGGTGTTGAAGCTGGTGAGGGTATACTCAAAGGGACGGGTGCCGGTTACGGGGAAATGGTCGTTATAGGTTACGTTCAGCTCCTTGCACTTCTGCACCAGGCGGTACAGCGCTTCGTTGGCATCGGAGTAGGACTTAATAACATAGTGGTTGAATACCAGGTCATAGGAGGCCCGGTTGCCCACCAGCACGTTGCCGTTGCGGTCCAGGATATCGCCTCGGGCGGCACGGACGGTGGTCAAGGTGGTATAAACCTGGGTGTTGTCGTTGTTGCCGTCGGTTTCCACGATCTGGATCATAAACAGCTTTCCAGCGAACAGAACCAGGATAAATGCGAACAGAGCCAAAAACAGATAGGCCCGGAAGCGGCTTATTCTTTCCATGTGTTACCTCCAATCAGGCCGATCTTATAGATCAAGGAATAAAGGGGAATCAGTGTTAGCACGCTGTAAAGTCCGGTGAACAGGAAATGGGGCAGACGGCTCCAGAGGGTCAGACCGGTCATCACCCCTACCAGGAACAGCCCCAGCTCGTAGAGCATCATGGCAATGCTGGTGCACAGAATGATGGAGCCGCGGCTGCGGTGCAGGTACATCTGCCGCAGCAGGGCGATCAAGGTGCCCAGAAAGGTCATCAATCCCACGCAGAAGGCGCTGGGCGCGGAGCCGGAGAAGTAGTACAGCGTGGAGGCGATCAGCACGAACAGGCTGCCCACCTCGGTGCCCTCCAGAATGGTGATGAGCAAAATGGCGCTGACCGCCAGATCGGTGGTGCCGCCAAAGAGGCGGAACCGGCTCATCACCACATCCTGCACCACCAGGCACACGATGATGGTCAGTACATACAGCGCCCACTTGGTCAGCCGCAGCCGCTGCAGGGCGGTGAGCCGGAGGGTTTTTGCCCAGGTGGCGGTTTTGGGATCGGGTTTGAATTCGGAGGACTGCCTCCGTCGTTTAAAAATAGCCATAGTGTATGCCTCAGCCCAGATTCTCCACGGGGACGGTGGTTTCCGTCGGGGGCTCCGTGGATTCGGTGGCGGTGGTTCCAGTGGTTGCGGTGGTGGTTCCTCCGATGTCGGTGGTGTATTCGGTGATGATGAAGATCTGCTCCAGGGAGCTGATCTCGGCGGCGGGATCCAGCAGAGCGAACTTGGCAACACCGGTTTCCTCAAAGCCCGCGTCCACCACGTAGCCCATGATCAGACCCCGGGGATACACGGTGGAGCCGGAGGTCACTACTTGATCCTGGTTGCGGATAATGGCGGAGGAGGGCAGGTAGTTCATTTTCAGCAGCTTTTCGTTGCCGTCAATGTAGCCGCCGCGCACCATGCCGTTGTAGCCGGAGGTGGCGATGGTGCCGGAGATCTCCAGGGTGGAGTCCAGCACGGTGGTGACTTCGGCATAGTTGGCGCCAGCGGCGGTGACCAGGCCCACCACTTCGCCGTTGGCGGTGACGGCGCACATGTTCTCTTGAATGCCGGAGGTGGTGCCCCGGTTGATGGTGAGGGTGTTCTCCCAGTCGGTGGAGCTCCAGCCGATGATATAGGCATCCACCATATTGTAATCCTCATGGACGGCTTTCACATCCAGTGCCTTGCGCAGACGCTCGTTTTCCCGGGAGACGGAGTCCGCCTGACGGGCCACATCCTCCATTTCCGCGATGCGCTTTTTCAGCACCTCATTTTCCGCCTCCAGCGCCTCGTAGCGGAACATGTAGCTGTAGTATTTTTCCGCCGTATTGGTCAGCGCGGTGCCCGCCGCCTTAAAGGGAGCCAGAACGCCTTGCACCACCAGATGGGGGATGGTCGTGTTGGTAATGCCGCTGACGATGGCCAGCGCCGCGGTGAGCAGCGCCGCGATCACCAGGATGATTTTCACCCGGGTGCTGAACAGGTTTCTCATAGTGTGTCCTCCATCCCTTCCGGCAGCAGCCGCTTCAGCGTCTGGCTTAAGCGGCAGACCGGAAGTCCCATAACATTATAATAGTCGCCGGCGATTCTTTCGCAGAACAGCGCCGCGCCGCCCTGGATGCCGTAAGCGCCGGCTTTGTCCATGGGTTCGCCGGAGGCGACGTAGGTTTCGATTTCTCTCTGGCTCAGAGGCCGAAAATGCAGATCGGTCACTTCGGTGAAGGTCTCGATCTGGCTGCCTCGGAGCACGGTGCAGCCGGTCATCACCTGGTGATCCCGGCCGGACAGCAGGGAAAGCATGGCGATGGCCTCCTCCCGGCTGTGGGGCTTGCCCAGCACCCGGCCGTCGCAGACCACAATGGTATCGGCGGCCACAACGGCGTCGTCTTCCTCCCGGGACACCGCCAGGGCCTTTGCCCGGCTCACCCGGGCCACCTCGTCAAAGGGCGGCTTGCCGGGGTCCATGGTTTCGTCAATATCCGCTGCCCGAACCACAAAGGGAAGGCCGAACAGGGACAGTAGCTCTTTCCGCCGGGGAGAGGCGGAGGCCAGAATCAGTTGCATTGGTAGAGTCCTTTCTATAATGAAAATGCAAAATGCGGAATGCAAAATGCAGAATTGAGGTATTTCCTTCGGAAATCATGATATCTTGTGATTCCCGGCGGTTTTGCAAATAGCCGTCAGAATTCCCAGCAATTCCAGAATGTCACCGTTTAGGCTGGCGTACTGCTGTTTGCTCAAGTAGTCTGTACTGTACAGCAATTTGAGCCAGTAATCGGTTTCGCTTGCCTCCTTTAAGGCGATGTTCATTTTCGCAGTAAAGTCGGTATGGCTTTGCCCGTGCTGTGCTTCCATGATGTTCGCGCCGATACTTGTTCCGCTTCGGAAAAGCTGCTTGGAGAGTACGTATTCCTTGTGCTCTTTGGTCAAATACTTATACACATTCACAATCCGTACAGCAAACGCAAAGCTCTTTTCAACGGAAGGATTTCCGCTTGAGATTGGCTCATTTTGCATTCTACATTCTGCATTTTATTCCACTCCTCGCAGGTACAGTCCTCTGGTGCATGCGCCGGGGTCGAAGGGCTCGGGGTTGAGGTAGTCGGCCAGAATGCGATCCACTTCCCGGCTGTTTTCCGTGGTGAAGTACAGCCGCACCGCCCACAGGCCCAGCTTGGCCAGGTCATCCTGGCGATCCAGCCAGCTCAGCTTCTTGCCGTTGAGCAGCACGCTGCGGCAGCTGTCCCCGTCCCGAATGATGGGGAAATCCGCGCCGGTTTTATCGGTGAGCTTGGTGGTGGCCATGTCGCAGGTGCATTCTCCCGTGCGGCCCCGGATCAGGCAGTGCTCCGTGACCATCAGCGGCAGGCGGCCATAGGCAATCAACTCGGTATTTACGGCCTTGCTTAAGTCCCGGATCTGGGGCAGGGTGGCCTCAAAGCTGACGGTGGCGGAGGCCAGTTCCAGGGAACGCAGCACGTTCATGGTGCCGGAGTTGTAAACGTTCAAGCCAAAATCCCCGTGGATGCGCATATCCGCCTCCCGAACGGGCAGCAGCAGGCCCAGGTTTCCCACCAGGGCATCCTTGACACCCAGGGCGCGGAGCTTGGTTAGTCCCGCTTTGAATTTGGGCATTTCCCCGTCGTGGACGATCCGGGGCAGCGCCACCGCCAGCCGCCCCCGCTGAACCAGCCGCGCCGTCATGGCGTCGTCGGCCAGCAGGATATGCATGGGCACATAGAGCATGGCGGTTTCCAGATTGAGAAGTCCCGGGGTCAGCTGCTCCCGGGTGGTGACCTGCACCGTCAGACCGGGCAGACCCTTGGGGCCTTTGTATTCGGGCACGGGCTTGGGCTTGCGGATGGGCTGCTCCTCCCGTCGGGCCCGCAGGGCGGTGAGCTGGTTCAGAACGTCCCGGCGCATGGCGTTTACCGCCGCGGCGGAGATGATCAGCCCCGGCTCCACATGGGTGCGGACTTCAGCACAGCGGAAAGGGGTGCCTCCGGTTTTCGCCACCCGCTGGGCAAGCATCGCTCCGGTCAGGGGCAGATTCTGGGCCAGCTCTGGACGGGGGCCGTCGCTGCGGCAGGTGCGGCCTTCCGGGTCTGTGGCGGTGAGGTAGCTGCCGTCAACGGATACCACCGCCTGGAATTTCAGATCCACCAGCGGGGTCTCGCCGGCCTCGTAGGACTGGCGGGCGGCCTGGAGCCACTGGGGATCCTCGGCGGTTTCCTGGCGGGTGCCGAACATGGTTTCGTCGATACGGTTGGTGTAGTAGCCGTCGGTAAAGCCCTGGCGGTTGAAGGCGGTCATCAGCGCGTCCATCATGGGCTTGGTGACAACCCCTTCGTCCAGAGCCTTGCGGTAAACGGCGGTGACGGTGGCCACGTATTCCGGCCGCTTCATCCGGCCCTCCAGCTTCACGGAGACCACGCCCATGGCCTCCATTTCCTTCAGATAATGCACCAGGCAGTTGTCCTTCAGGCTTAGGGGGTATTTCTCCTGCCAGCGGGAGTAGCCGTAGCTCTGGCGGCAGGGCTGGGCGCAGCGGCCCCGGTTGCCGGAGCGGCTGCCGATGACGGCGGACAGATAGCACTGGCCGGAATAGCACATGCACAGCGCCCCGTGGCCGAATACCTCGATCTCAATGGGAGAATTGGCGCAGATATAGCGGATCTCCTCCCGGCTCAGCTCCCGGCTTAAGACCACCCGCTTGAGGCCCATGGCGGCGCACAGCTGCACCCCGGACAGGGAGTGGACGGTCAGCTGCGTGGAGCCATGGATGGGTACCTTGGGGGCGATCTGGCGGCACAGCTGTACAATGCCCAAGTCCTGGACAATGAAGGCGTCAATATTGTTCTGAGCGGCGTGGCGGATCAGCTCTGCCGCCTCCTTCATTTCCCGGTCAGACACCAGGGTGTTTAGGGTCAGATGCACTTGAACGCCCCGGACGTGGCAGTATTTCACCGCCTCCACCAGGGTTTGGGGGGTAAAGTTTTTCGCGCTTTGGCGGGCGTTCAGATTGCCAACACCCAGATACACCGCATTGGCTCCGTTCTGCACCGCTGCCCGAAGGGCCTCCATAGACCCGGCAGGCGCCAATAATTCCAGCATAGCTTTCTCTCCGTTCCTTTGTGTACGCATACTCCGTCAGCTTATATTAATGTACAGTATAGCATACCGCTCAGAAAACTTCCAGCCCTTCCGGAAGAATTCAGAAAGAATTCAAGAAAAGTTAAAAAGCGCCGGGGAAAATTGTGCCCGAAATGGGAAAAACACACAATATTTAGGGCCATGCGGTAATATCACCAAAAATCCCCCCGTGGGGGATGGAAAAAAGCTGGGAAATGTGGTGATTTCTCCGGTTGACAATCCGGGGCCAAATTGGTAGAATAATATCGATACACTATGTTCTGTATGGAGCATGGCGTTCGTCTGTTGCTTCTAAAGAATCTTTTTGATTAGGAGGAAATCACATTGAAGGATTGGGCATCTTTAACCACCATCGAGGAGATGGAAGCTGCCACCAACTCTCTGCTGGAAACCGCGCAGAAGGTCGGTGCTGATACCTGGCAGCAGCGGGTCAAGAACCAGACTCCTCACTGCGGCTTCGGCGAAAGCGGTACCTGCTGCCGAATCTGCTCCATGGGCCCCTGCCGTATCACCAAGAAGGCTCCCCGGGGCATCTGCGGCTGCGACGTACATGGTATCGTCGGCCGTAACTACCTGCGCTTCACCGCCGGCGGCGCCGCCACCCACTCTGACCATGGCCGTGAAATCATGCACACCCTGTACCAGACCAAGGAAGGCGGCAACTATCAGGTCAAGGATCCGGAAAAGCTGATCCGCATCGCCCACGAGTGGGGTGTGGAGACCGAAGGCAAGGACATCTACGACCTGGCCCACGAAATAGCGGAAATCGGCCTGCTGGAGTACGGCAAGCCTTTCGGCACCCAGCGTTTCCTGAAGCGCGCTCCCGAGCACACCCAGAAGCTGTGGCATGACGCCGAGATCGAACCCCGGGCCATCGACCGCGAGGTTTCCACCGCCTTGCACATGACCCACATGGGCTGTTCTTCCCTGCCCGAAGCCCTAATCCGTCAGTCCCTGCGGGCCGGCCTGTCCGACGGCTGGGGCGGCTCCATGATGGGCACCGAGTTCTCCGACGTTATGTTCGGCACTCCCAAGCCCATTGACACCACCGCCAACCTGGGCGTTATGGAGAAGGACAACGTCAACATTATCGTTCACGGCCACGATCCGAGCCTGTCCGAGATGATCGTTTACTACGCCAACGATCCCGAGATGATTGCCTACGCCAAGACCATGGGTGCCAAGGGCATCACCGTCTCCGGCGTGTGCTGCACCTCCAACGAGGTGGCCATGCGTCACGGCGTTCCCATGGCCGGCAACTACCTGAACCAGGAGAACGTGGTCCTCACCGGCGCCTGCGAAGCCATCGTGGTGGACGTGCAGTGCATCTTCCCCGCTCTGGGCCCCCTGAGCAAGTGCTTCCATACCAAGTTCATCACCACCTCCCCCATCGCCCGGATGCCCGACTCCGAGTTCATCCGCTTCTCCGCCACCAGCGCCGGTGAGAACGCCAAGGCGATCGTGAAGATGGCCATTGAGAACTTCCAGAACCGCAAGCCCGAACTGGTGAACATCCCCAGCCTAAAGCAGAATGCCCGTGTGGGTTACTCTGTGGAGGCCATCAAGAAGGTTCTGGACGGCGTCGCCAACTCCCAGGTCGACGAGTTCGGCACCACCAAGCCCCTGGTCGAGTGTGTCCACTCCGGTGTTCTTCGCGGCGCTGTGGCTATGGTCGGCTGCAATAACCCCAAGGTTCGTCCCGACTCCGC
>CAYYGF010000088.1:0-2243 GCA_964471315.1 uncultured Oscillospiraceae bacterium
CCCCCGCAAACGGAGTCAGAGTCCGGTGTGCTACCGTTACACAAATCCTCTATATGGTGGAGACAACAGGACTCGAACCTGTGACCTCATGCGTGTGAAGCATGCGCTCTAACCAGCTGAGCTATGCCTCCATACCGGAACAGGCCTTATTATACCACAATTTCCCGAATTGTCAACCATATTTTTTGAAAATTTCCCCTTGCTTTCTGACGGAATTCTGCTATCCTAACCAGGAGGAGGCGGTCAGCTGTGATTTATGCCAATATGGTGCCAGGAAGGTTCCTTTCCCGGCCCAATCGGTTTGTTGCCCATGTGAAAATTGGGGGAAACGTGGAAGTGGTTCATGTGAAAAACACCGGCCGCTGCCGGGAATTGCTGGTTCCCGGGACGGAGGTTTGGTGCCAGCGGGCGGACAACCCGGCCCGGAAAACGAAATTTGACTTGATTTCCGTCCGCAAGGCCGGGCGGATCATCAATATGGATTCCCAGGCGCCGAATATCGCGGCGGGAGAATGGCTGCGGGGCGGGGGACTGGGGCCGGTGGAGGCGCTGCGGGCGGAGACGGTGCATGGGGATTCCCGGTTTGATTTCTCCTTTGTCCGGGATGGACGGCAATGCTTTCTGGAGGTCAAAGGGGTGACGCTGGAAGATAAGGGAATCTGCGCGTTTCCCGACGCGCCCACCCTGCGGGGCGCCAAGCACCTGCGGGGACTGACGGCGGCAGCCCGGGAGGGGTGGGGAGCCTATGTGCTGTTTGTCATTCAAATGGCGGACGTGGAATATCTGCACCCCAACGACGTTACGGATCCGGATTTCGGGGCTGCCCTCCGGGAGGCGGCGGCCAGCGGCGTCAAAATTCTGGCCATGGACTGCACGGTGACACCGGACACCATGACCCTGCGCCGCCCGGTTCCGGTACGGCTATAGGACAACAAAGGGAGCGGCCTGGCCGCTCCCTCTTGGCGTTTGCACTTAATCCAGAATCTCCATCAGTCTGCCGCAGCAGAAGGGGATGGGCTCGCCAGCCTTGACGTGCTGGGTCTTGTTGCAGGTGACGCAGTATACATCGGTGTCGTAGGGGGCGCGGATAACGGGGATCTCCTTGGCCTCCTGCTCGGTCAGACCGTCGATGTGGAAAGAAGCGGTTTTGTTCTCGCTGGGAATATACACGCCAATGGGAGACAGCGCCTTGCTGCCGCCCACGCAGTTGCCCATCTTCACCCACAGGGCCTCCAGCTCCGCAGCCTCGGCGGCATGCTCGGGGGTAAACTCCACAACGTCCTTATTAATCCGAATCTTCATGGCTTATTCCTCCGGGCTGAAATCTTCCTTGCCCACGCCGCACAGTTCACAGGCGAAATCCTCGGGCAGGTCTTCCCACTTCACACCGGCTTCGTCCTCGTCATAGACCCAGCCGCACACATTGCAGACATATTTCATAGCGGTAACCTCCAATTGTAAAGTTCTACCGATCCAGCGAAAGCAAAATCACACCATCACCAGCCGGTAAAATTAGTATAGCGCATATATCGAGTGATTTCAAGTCAATTTTGTAAATTGTTCTTATTTGCAAAATTGATCATTTTTTGAAAACCCTATGCAGCCAGCTAGTGGTTTTGAAAAGACAAACCCTGTATAATGGGTATTAGCACCCATGGTAAATTAGGTGGATCGATCTTAACTCGATTGGGAAAAAATCAGAAAGAAGGATGGAAAATGAAAAAGGGAATGTCGCTTGTTCTGGCACTGGTGATGTGCCTGTCTCTGTGCGCTTGCGGAAAAAATAACACCTGCACCTGCGATTGCAAGCAATGTGCTCTTTGCGAACAGAAAACGAACGCCCAGGGAGTAGTAGAAACAGGAGATGACGCAAACAAGATTGTATTCCCTGCGCCTGTATGCTTAGTTGAGAACGAAGAAGTACGAGTGGAGTTGCTGGGATTTCACCAGAAGGACGCCATTGTAAAGGAAGTAACAACCACAAAAAAGTACATCGCACTCAAAATTCATAACAAGGCAAGTTATGAGATTAGGCTCAAGCTGGAAAATCTGGCAGTAAATGACGAGGAGGTGATGTGCGTCTATCAACAGTCCACCACACAATTTCCGCGCATTCTGCCAGGCGATACCACCACATACTATATCGAAATCAGGCCTGCCTTTGAAGACGCTTTAAACGCTATGGAAGACCTGTACACGTTAAAAGGCCGGGTACAAGTAGGGCAATACACCAAGTATCAAGG
>CAYYGF010000088.1:2253-8685 GCA_964471315.1 uncultured Oscillospiraceae bacterium
CAAGGGTATGACGGATTTCGTAATCCATCTGACCTATCTTTTTCTGTTGCGGATGCTATGGATAGATAATGGTTAGATATTAGAAGGATCCGTATACCATAAAACAGGTGGGGTCAAGCCCCACCTGTCTGATAATGGCACTGTATCGAACCGAGCGGTGCCCAATGGCGTAACGACAACAAACCAAGTGCGTCACGCATTGGCTGCCGGCCCTGCCGGCTTACCGGAAGTACCGCTCCAGCAGGCCTTTGGGCAAAGCGTCGGAGTTTTCCGTATCAACAGAAAACCCAGCTTCTTCCAATGCCTGAACGCACTCCTTGGCAAACCGTTGGTTCGCGCCGAGGCTGTTGTTGGACATACTATAGCCGCCGCCGGAAGAAACGATTTGGGCTGCCTGCGTTTCTCCCTGCTCTGTCAAAAGGACGGTTAGGCTGGCGTAGCTGTTTACGCGAAAAAAGTATTTTTCATAGACCAACAGCCAGACAACGGTACGATCAAAACGCATTTCTTGATGAAATACCTGCTCCGCACCCTTAATGTAATGAATTTTTGCATGAATATCGGAAAGCGTGTGCTCTCTACTTGCTGTCATGTGAATCTTCGTTCCTGCCATGGCAAGCAACTCCTTATAGGGAAATCGGCAGGGAGAACCCCTGCCGATTGTTGGATTGTTGGGTTGATTACTTAAAATACCGCTCCAGCAGGCCCTTCAGAGCCTTGCCGTGACGGGCCTCATCGCGGGCCATCTCATGGACGGTGTCGTGGATGGCGTCCAGGCCGTTCTTCTTGGCGCACTTGGCCAGGTCGAACTTGCCGGCGGTGGCGCCGAACTCGCAGTCAACACGCCATGCCAGGTTCTTCTTGGTGGAGGCGGTCATGTTGGGCTCCAGATCCTCGCCCAGCAGCTCGGCAAACTTGGCGGCGTGCTCGGCCTCCTCGTAAGCGGCCTTCTCCCAGTACAGGCCGATCTCGGGGTAGCCCTCACGGTGGGCAATCCGGGCCATGCACAGGTACATACCGACCTCGCTGCACTCGCCATTGAAGTTGGCCATCAGCTGCTCGAAGATGAACTTCTTGTCCTCCTCGGAGATGTCGGGGTTGTTCTTCACGGTCTTAGCATAGATGCCGTACTCGTGCTCAGCGGCCAGCTTGCCCTCTTCCATAACCTTGAACTTGGAGCCATCAACCTTGCAGACGGGGCACTTGAAGCCTTCGGGGATGGACTCGCCTTCGTAGACATAACCACAAACGGGGCAGACAAACTTCTTCATAACTAGTTCCTCCATAAATGAATTTTATTGTATTGCTTGGCGGGATACCCCGCCGGGAAAACGAACTCACTCCGCCTGGCAGCGTTCGCACAGGCCAGTGAAGGTCAACTGGCAGCCATCCACCCGGCAGCCGGTGCGCGCCTGCGCCTCACGGCTCAAGGAGATTGGCGGCTCCAAATCCGGCAGATCCATCACCCGATCGCAGCCGGTGCAGATGAAGTGAACATGGGGGTGGGTGTCCGCGTCAAAGCGTTCCACACCATTTACCGTGCCCAGACTGTTGATGACACCCTGGCTCTTGAATCGGGAGAGATTGCGGTAAACCGTCGCCAGAGAGATATCCGGATATTCCTCTTGAAGCATGCCGTATACCATCTCGGCGGAAGGGTGCTCGTGGGTCTGACGCAGGCAGGCCAGAATGGCGTTTCTCTTTTTGAATTGCTTCTCAGAAGCGTCCATGGGCATCCTCCTATTCTATTTGCGACTGGTTCTTATCTACGGGCTTAGTATACCATTGGGAGTTTCGTTTGTCAATAAGAAAATGCGAATGATTTGCAAATAAATTTTGAACAAGCCTTGTGTTTCCTTCGGGCTCGTTGGCTTATACAGCGGCTTCTCTGACAACGGCCACGCCGTCCACCAGGTTTGCCATTTCCAGGGTGCCCTCAATGGCCATCTGGCGCTCCATCAGATCGGTGAGGATTACCACGCCGTCCTTGCACTCAATGCGCATGACGTTCTTCATGGCCACCGTCTCCGGGGTCAGGGTATTCTTATAAACGGTAGAAAGACACATACGATTGCCTCCTTGTGGGGAATTATTTCTGTTCCAGGCTGGCCAGCACCACGCTCAAGCGCATGTTGCCCTTTTCAAAATCGGACACGGCGGCCATGACCTGCTCGTAGGCGGTGTGGCTCCCGGCGTTTTCCAGCTGGATGGCCAGGTCGGCCAGCTCCTTGGCATGGGCGGCGTTGTGGCCCACCATATATTTCATCAGCGCGGTCAGCTCCTCCATGGGGGTGTGCTCACACTGGCTCTGGCAGCCGCCGCAGTCACCGCCGCAGTCGTGGCTGTGGGCGTGGGGCTGACCCTCGGCGTGGAGCTGCTCGTGATCGTGAGGATGCTCGTGGTCATGGGAATGCTCGTGGGTGTGTTCGTGGGTGTGGGTGACACCGTCGTGGGTGTGCACATGGGTGTGGGAGTGGGCATGCTCGTGATCGTGCCCGGCTCCGCCGATGTCATCATGATGGATATGCATGGCAAATGCCTCCTTTGCTTTTTTCTAATATTATAGCCCTGGAAGGGGCATCTGTCAAAACATTTATTTCTTCGGAAATATCCCCCGGCGGGGCTTGCGCAATGGGAGCCGCTGCGGTATAATAGCAAAAAACTACCTATTTCCAGAAAGAAGGCGCAGCCAATGTCCGATTTGCCGGAACACGACCATGAATATCTCCACGCCCACGGCATCGCCCACAGCCACGGCCACGTTCATGAGAACCAGAAGGCCGTCGTCAACCGTTTGGCCCGGGCCATTGGGCATCTGGACAAGGTCAAGCGGATGGTGGAGGAGGGGTGTGACTGCTCGGAGGTGCTGATTCAGCTGGCGGCAGTGCGCTCCGCTTTGGACAATACCGGCAAGGTGATCTTGAAGGATCACATGCGCCACTGTATGGTGGACGCGGTGGCAGCGGGAGATCAGGAGGCCATTGAAGATCTGTGCCAGGCCATTGACAAGTTTATGAAATAATCCGGGTTCGGCGATTTGAAAAAATGGCCGGGCCCTCTTGCATTTGCCGGCGGTTTATATTAAAATGAGCGAAAAGAACGACAAGCAGAAAGGAAATCGCCTATGTCTACCATTCAGGTTCTGAAACCCAAATTCCATATTGACGAGTGCCTGGCGCAGATCCGGGAGTGCCTGGAAAAGGGCTGGACCGGCTCCGGCTTCAAGACTGTCGAGTTTGAAGCCAAGTGGAAGGAATATACCGGCCACCGCAACGCCTGTTACTTAAACTCCAACACCTCCGGTCTGCATCTGGCGGTGAATATCCTCAAGCGCCGTTACGGCTGGCAGGATGGGGACGAGATCATCACCACCCCCATTACCTTCGTCTCCACCAACCACGCCATCCTGTACGAAAATCTGATGCCCCGGTTCGCGGACGTGGACGAGTATCTTTGCCTGGATCCCGTGGATGTGGAGAAAAAGATCAACGAAAAAACCCGGGCTGTGATGTTCGTGGGCTACGGCGGCCGGGTGGGAAAGCTGGAGCAGATCATGGCCCTGTGCAAAAAGCACGGCCTGCGCCTAATCCTGGACGCCGCCCATATGTCGGGCACCCGTGTCAACGGCGTGTGCCCCGGCACCTGGGATGGGGTGGATGTGACGGTGTATTCCTACCAGGCGGTGAAGAATCTGCCTACCGGCGACAGTGGCATGATCTGTTTTGCCGACGGGGAATTGGATGCGGAGTGCCGGAAGGTGTCCTGGATGGGCATCAACAAGGACACCTACGCCCGCACCAGCCGTGAGGGCAGCTATAAGTGGAACTACGGCGTGGACTATGTGGGCTACAAGTACAACGGCAACGCCATCATGGCAGCCATTGCCTTGGCGCAGCTGCCCTATCTGGACGAGGAAAACGCCCGCCGCCGGGAGATCGCGGCCATGTATGACAAGGCCTTCGCCGGAAATCCCAATATCCAGATCATCGGCGCGCCCCACGCGGAGGAGTGCTCCTACCACATCTACGAGATCGCGGTGCCGGATCGGGAGGCCCTGCTCAGTGAGCTGGCGAAACATGATATCTACGGCGGCGTCCATTACCGGGACAACACGGAGTTTTCCATGTATACTTACGCCCAGGGTACCTGCCCCCGTGCCCACGAGATCAGCCAGCACATCATCACCATGCCTCTGCACATGTACTTGACGGACGAGGATGTAGCGCGCATCGCGGGGATCGTTAACAATTTTGTGAAATAAGGCTTTGAATGTACGAAGGGCCGCCCCACCGGGGCGGCCCTGATACTTTGAGATGATAGGAATGTGTACCGAAAAGGGAAAGAAAAGATAAAAACAAAAGTTGAAATATAGAAAGCCTCGTGCTAATATGAAACCAAGTAAGGGCGGAACGGCTTGCCCACCTACCCAGAGATAGACGGGAGGTGGTACGAATGACATTGACAGAAGTGCTTGCACTGCTTACATTGTTAGCCGTTGTCATTTTCGGAGTGATCGATATCATGAAGAAATGACCGCCCCCAGCATAGGAAGCGGCCAATCTTCACATAGCATCTGTGGTTGAGCCGTGACCGTGCCAGCGGTCGCCGCCCTTGCCCGTTTGGGGAACTAGCACTCCCCCAAACTTCACAATGATTTTATCACGAGGGGGACGCGAAGTCAATAGCGGATACAGTGAGTCATCAGAAGGATACAGTGAGTCATCAGAATTCTCCGGCGGGTGCAAGTGTCACCTGCCGGGGAATTTCCTTATTTTTCCAAAATCACAGCTTGATTTCCCTGGTTCAAAGCCGTCTGAATGTGGGCAGCGGCATCGGCGGGGGTAAGCTTTACCTGCTCGCCGGTTTTCATATTTTTCACGGAGCACATACCCTCGGTAATCTCGTCCTCGCCCAGAAGCACAGTGAAGGGAACCTCCAGCTTGTTGGCATAGGCCATCTTCTGCTTGAATTTCTTCTGCTCGCAGTAAAGCTGAACCCGCAGGCCGGCGGCCCGGAGGGTTTCTGCCAGGGCGATGGCCGGGGCGGGATCCTCGGTCATGGGCAGAACCAGGGCGTCGGCGGGGGCGCTGGGCAGTTCGGGATTCAGCAGGCCCTGCTCGTCCAGTACATAGAAAAGCCGGGTTAGGCCGATGGAAATGCCCACGCCGGGCAGCTGCTTTTCAATATAGTAGCCCGCCAGGTTGTCGTAGCGGCCGCCGGAACAGACGGAGCCGATCTCCGGGTGATCCAGCAGGGTCGTCTCATATACCGTGCCGGTGTAGTAATCCAGGCCCCGGGCAATGGTCAGGTCCACGGCAAAGTTGGCTTCCGGCACACCGAAGGCCGCCAGGTTGGCGGTAACGGCTTTCAGCTCGGACAGGCCCTGGTCAAACAGTTCGTTTTTCCCGGTGTAGCCCTCCAGCGCCGCCAGCACATCGGCGTTGCTGCCCTGAATGGCAATGAATTTCAGAATGTCCTCAGCCTGCGCCTCTGTCAGACCGCAGTCCTCCAGCAGGATCTCCTTGACCTTTTCAGCGCCGATCTTGTCCAGCTTGTCCACGGTGCGCATGATGTCGCCGCTTTTTTCGGACAAGTCCAGCATGGCGTAAAAGCCACCCAGAATTTTCCGGTTGTTCACCCGGATCTGGAACCGGCTCAGGCCGAAGCCCCGGAACACCTTGTAGATGATGGCTGGGATCTCCGCCTCGTTGAGAACGTCCAGCTTGCCGTCGCCGATGATGTCGATATCCGCCTGGTAAAATTCCCGGAACCGGCCCCGCTGGGCCCGCTCGCCCCGGTAGACCTTGCTAATCTGAAAGCGCCGGAAGGGGAAGGCTAACTCGTTATAGTGCAGGGCCACGTATTTGGCCAGGGGAACCGTTAGGTCAAAACGCAGCGCCAGGTCGCTGTCGCCCTTGGTGAAGCGGTAAATCTGCTTTTCTGTTTCACCGCCGCCTTTGGCAAGCAAAATCTGGGCGTCCTCGATGACGGGGGTGTCCAGCGGAGCGAAGCCGTAGGAGGCGTAGGTGGTGCGCAGAATTTCCCTCATTTTCTCAAACCGGAGCTGCTTGGCAGGCAGCAGCTCCATAAAGCCGGACAAAGTCCGGGGGCGAATGATCTCCATAGTTTCTATCCTTTCCATTTTCTCTTGAATGCAAAACTCAAAATGCAAAACGCAAAATGGTAGCACCTACATGGAGATATTCTACATTTTGCATTCTGCATTTTGCGTTATCACATATCAGAACCGGTTCTTGTTACGCAGCATTTCCCGCCAATCCAGGTCGCCCCGCTGCAGGCCCATGATGAGCATTTCCGCGGAGGCCAGGTTGGTAGCGATGGGGACATTGTGCTTGTCGCAGTGGCGGATGGTTTCAATCATCTGGCTGTCATCCCAGGGGTCGGTGGTGTTGGGGTCGGTGAACAGCAGCA
>CAYYGF010000089.1:0-8363 GCA_964471315.1 uncultured Oscillospiraceae bacterium
CATTCGACGCTATAGGGGGGCTTTGTCTATTTTGTGAATTTGCTCATTTAGAGTGCCCAGAAAATAGTAGGTCGCATATGCTGGCAGAAAGCCCATGCGCGTCCAGGATACGTCTGTATCCAGGGGCGGCAGAATGGTGGCCGTATGGGGAAGGTTCCAATAGATCAGCAGGGAAATTACGGTGGGAAGGAACAGCGTGAACACGACCATGACCGCAATCAGATAGCGCAGAACTTCGACGGATTCGGCCATTTTTCGATAGGCGGGAGTCAGCAGATAAAATCCCAGGATCATAAACAGAAACCACATATGGTATCTGCCGTTGACAAAAGCGACCACCGCCCCGCGCCAGTCCCGGTTGGCAAAATAGGTGTCCAGGGCATAGAGCGCAGACCAGAACAGAAACGCGGTGAGGATGCGCAGGATCTTTTTCCGGTACAGCGTGCGGATTTGAAACGGCTTTCCCGGATCCAGCATCAGCGCGCCGCTGAGCATCAAGAACATGGGAACCGCCCATTGGGCAAGACTGTTGTAAAGGTTGAAGATGATCCAATCCGAGGACATAACCGGAACGTTGTCCCAATTTTGGGCGGAAACGTGGATCATAATCACCGCAGCGGCGGCCATTACCCGCAGATAATCCAGATAGGGAAGACGAACCGTTTCAGCTTTCGAGGCTGTTTCCATGAAAATCCCTCCAGTTGAAATCAAAATCCCAGTATATCCATAATTTAGCATGGCATCCTAAAAAATGCAATGGCAATTTTCTGCGCATGGAAATCCCTAAGGGAAAATCAAGATACCGCATGAAAGAAAGCAGAGCGGTCACTGTCGAATAGACAGTTATACTGCAAAATCGCGTATTGGTTCAGCCACCAGCGCTCCTCGCCCTGGGCGTCCTCCAGGGTAAGGTAGGCCTGCTGACTGAGGGAGTAGTAGCTCTGGGCATTGATGGCAGGGATGGCTTCCTCCAGATCCCCGAGGAACTGGTAATAGGGCGGCAGTGCAATCCCCGCGGCCTCCAAAAGGTGCCGGCCCAGGTAATTCAAACTGGTGCATTCCACGCGCTGCTCCGGGATGTCAAAATTGGCCCAGATGAAGAAGGGAACGGAGAATTGCAGCATCTGCTCGGACAGGGTATCGAAGGTTCCACCGTGAACCTCTAGGAAAAAATCCCCCTCCACCTGGGGGAAATGGTCGCCGAAGAACAGCACGATGGTGTCCTCCGGGAAGCGTTCCAGTTCTGTCAGCAGGTACTCGGTGGCCTTGTCCGTCTCGTGGAGCAGGGTTAGGTACTGCTCCGCCATGGGGTGATCCATCTCATAGCCTTCCAGGAAGATGGTCTGCTCGTAGTGGTCGCCGGTGTAAATGTAATCGCCGTGGTTCTGCATGGTGATGCCGAAGAGAAACAGGGGCTGGCCCTCCGTTTCTTCCAGGACGTTCAGCACATAGCTGTACATCTCCCGGTCGCTGACGAACTCCCGGATCAAATCCTGGTAGGGGTAATTGTCGTCGAAGGTCATCTCCGAGAAACCCAGCAGGGGATAGACCTGGGTTCGGTTCCAGCCGCTGGAGAAATAGGGGTGGGTGGCAATGGTGCGGTAGCCAAGGGTGTTCATCCACTGAACCAGGCTGGGGGTGTCCGTGTTGATGTACTGCTGGTAGGGGCAGCAGCCCTCCGGCAGGTTGGCCATGGACAGCCCGGTGAGGAATTCAAATTCCGAGTTGGCGGTGGTGCCGCCGAAAACGGAGGACAGGGCATAGCCACGGATGGTGTTTTCTTCCAGGGAATCCAGGAACGGGGTCACCGGATGGTTGGTGCGAAGCTCGCTGCCCAGGATGGAAAAATCCGCGTAGGATTCGCTCATAATCACCAGAATATTGGGCAGGTTCTCCCGCTGGGGAGCGGATTCCTCCGCCGGATAGGCAGCTTCCAGGGCGTCCAGTGCTTCCTGGGAATAGTCCTCCGGCTGTTCTGGGAAACAGTACTTTAGACCTAGGGTAAAATTCAACAGGTAACCGTTGCGGGTTGCGCCTTCATCGCCCCAAGTATACAGCTTGATGTCCGTAGTGCCTTGGCAGAGCACCAGTACCGACAAAAGGGTGAGGGCAGCGACTCCGAGCCGGAACCACCTCCGGGCAATGGGAGGCCTGCAAGGTGGCAGACTGTGCAGTACGAATATAGACCACATCCATGCAAACCAGCAATAGGCTAACTCCTGATGTACGGTGAACACATACTGCCTAACAACGTTCATGGCGGTTTTAACGGAAAGAATATCCGAGGGGCTCAACAAATTTCCACGGAACTGGTAAACAAAGCAATTTGCAGTGGACAGCAACAACAGGACTCCGGAGGCCAGCCCCACGGCCCATTTGATATTCCCAGTGATGACCAGAAACAGCCCATAAACAGCAGCGGCGCAGAGATAGTTCATGATCACCCGGTAGTAGCCGATGTCCAGGTAGCTGGCGTCGGAAACCATTTTGGTAGGCAGAGCGCAGGAAAGGAAAATGCAGGCCAAAGCCCACAGAGCGTTCAGCAGAAAGCCGCTGGCAGGATACTTCGGCTGAAGCTTGATAAAACCCGCCGCCGTAAACAACGCGGCGAAAACCAGACCGTCTTTCCAGGAATAGAAAACGCAGCAAAGCAGCAAAATCACGCCGCCAATGGCGGCGCCCCCAATGGCGGCGCCCCCAATGCCGCTCCGTTTGTCCAGCCCCAGAAAGCCGGCTTTGCGCAGGGTATTCATTGCAGGATCTCCTTATCTTATTGTGATATTACCCATAAATTTACCACATCCACAGCCAAAAAACAACCGGATAATCCCGGGTGTTCATGGAAAGTTTCCAAAATACGGCCTGCTTCCGAAAAGAAAGCAGGCCGCGCTCGGCGAAAAAGGCGGATCAAGACGCCGCCGCGTTTTTATAAGAGATCAGGATATGGCTGGGGGCGAACAGCAGCGCCGACAAAGTCAGCAGCACCGAGCGGCTGAGAATGCCGCTGAGCAGGAACAGTGCCGAGGGGAGAATGGAGAGCGCCAGTGCCCGGAACAGGGAGTTTTTCCGGAAACAGAAAAGCCAGACCAGACAGTAGGCCACTGCCAGCAGGGTATCGGCGATTAGGTACACCGCGAAGGCCTCGTCCGACCACCAGCCGAACCAGGTGCCGGGGATGTTCACCGCCATAAACGCCATGCAGCCAAAGCGGCCGATCTGCTCAATAGTTTCTACCCAGCGGTTTTGCCATTGGTTTTCAAACCCCTGGGGACATTTGAGGGCGAAAATCAAATTGGGGATCAGAATGATCACCAGAAAGCCAAGACCAAATACATTCAGCCAGGACATTGGAAAACCTCCCTTGCTGTATATAAAGAAAAACGAAGCCATAACGCTTCTTCACCGGGCCGGATACCAATTATCCGGATCGTTGATCCCTCACGATGGCTTCATACATAGTATACGCGAGAATGCTTCCCCTGTCAAGGCGGAATTCAAAAATGCTACTGAAACGCAGCAGTTCAAGCGAAGGTTGCTTGTTTTCCCCAGCATACCACGGTTTCGGGAAAAAGGCAAGGCTCAGGATTTGACGGACCTTCCCTCATACAGCCGCTTGAAGGCTTTGACTGCGGAGTTGCCGCCGTCGTCATGGACAAATACATCATATTCTCCTGGGATGCTGCCGAAATTAATGACCTTGTCCACCCCGGTGCGCTCCTTCAGAATTTCCAGCATGTTTGCTTTCCGGGCATCCCGGTGGTAGAGCTTCAGGTAGGTGTAGCCGGGATATTCCGTGGCGGGAGCGGTGACGATTCGCACCGTGCTGCCAAAGGCATCGGAAAGCCGGCCCACCAGGGCCGGAATCTGCCCATCTGGAGTCAAGACCATCAGATAGATGACCCGTTCGCTATCCCCGGTGAGGCGGAGCCGCTTGGCGGTATAATTGCGGTAGGGAGAGCGGCGCAGCCGCTGGAACAGATCCTGTTCTGCCTCGTTCTGGAATTCGCCATAGTAAATATGCAGGGTATTGTCGTAAAGAGCGTTGACAAAGACGTGCACCCCCGCATCCTCCAGCAGCGCCTCCGCCCGGACGGCGGTGTCCCGATCCAGGGCGAACACTTCCAGGTATCGGTTTTCCTTCAAATCGTACAGCACCACCAGAATGCTGTAAAAGGGAATGCCGCTGCCAATGGGCAGCAGCTCCCGGATGTAATAGATCAGAATACAGATGGCTGCGCCCAGGGAGGACTTGACGATCCGGGCACCGATAGGGGGCAGCGTTTTGCTTTGGGTCATGGAGAACACCTCGTATGTTGGAAGAAGTGGCGGCAAACGCAAGAAAACCATACACGGTTTTCCGCGCATGGCTTTCTCGCATAGGAAGAAGGAAACAATGAAAAATGGGTGGTAGCAAAGGAAATTAGGGAAACTCTGATGGAATTTTATGATTTTCTATCTCGAAAATCATAGAATCGACGACGCCGTTAGGCGGTGTCTATCTGATAAAAACAAATGGTTTTATCAGATAATAATATCAGAGGTTCCTTAGTCTTCCGCGGCGGCATGTTCTGCCTGGATGTCGGGGAAGGCGGAGAGGATCGGCTCTGTCTTTTCACCGTGGAGGATTCGGGCCACATAGTTTTTGGTGATCCGGTAGACCACGGGAGACAGGACAATCACGCCGATCAAGTTGGGAATCATCATCATACCGTTGAGGGTGTCGGCGATGTCCCAAGCCAAGTTGTCCCCCATCACGGCACCGCCAAAGGTGGCGGCCACGAAAATAATCCGGTAGACGAGGGTGGACTTGGTACCAAAGAGATATTCACAGGCCTTGGAGCCATAGTGGCTCCAGCCCAGAACGGTGGAGAACGCGAAGAGCATGACGGCGATGGCGACAAACGCTGCGCCCAGCTTGCCAAAATGCATGGAGAATACCGTGCTGACGATGTTCGCCTTGGTCAGAGCCATGCCGTTGTACTCGGCCATGGCCACACCGGTCTCCAGATCCACCAACCCGGAGGACAGCACGGCAAAGGCGGTCAAGGTGCAGACGATGATGGTATCGGCAAACACCTCAAAGATGCCCCACATACCCTGGAGCACAGGCTCCTTCACGTTGGAGTTGGAGTGAACCATAACCGAGGAGCCAAGGCCTGCCTCGTTGGAGAAAACACCCCGCTTCATGCCCTGCTCAATGGCAAGCTTCATGCCGTAGCCCACGATGCCGCCGCCAGCGGCCTTCACCGCGAAGGCACCCTGGAAAATGGCACCGAATACGGCGGGGATCATGTGGAAGTTGATGAATAGAATGAATACGCTGCCCACGATGTACAAAATCACCATGAAGGGCACGATCTTTTCGGTGACGGAGGCGATGCGCTTCAAGCCGCCTACGATCACCAGACCGGCCAGCACCAAAATGGCGATGCCGGTGACCCAGGTGGGAACATGGAATACCGCTTCCATGTTGCCGGAGATGGAGTTGACCTGGGTCATGTTGCCGATGCCGAAGGAAGCCAGGAAGCAGAACACGGAGAACAGCGCCGCCAGCACCTTGCCGATGGTTTTGCAGCCCTTCTTTGCCCCCAGGCCATCCCGGAGGTAGTACATGGCGCCGCCGCACCACTCGCCCTGCTCGTTTTTCCGGCGGTAGTAGATGCCCAGCACGTTTTCGGAATAGTTGGTCATCATGCCGAAGAAGGCGATGAGCCACATCCAGAACACAGCGCCGGGGCCGCCCACCAGAATCGCGCCGGCCACGCCCACGATGTTGCCGGTACCCACGGTCGCGGCCAGGGCGGTGCACAGGCTCTGGAACTGGGAGATGGAGCGATCCTCCGTGTGGCTGGTCACTTTGCTGTCACGGAAAATGGCACCGATGGTCTGCTTCATCCAGTGACCGAAATGGGACACCTGGAAGAATTTTGTCAGCACCGTGGTCAGCACACCCACAAAGGCCAGCAGAATCAAGGCGGGCCAGCCCCAGACGATGTTGTTTAGGAATCCGTTTACCTTCGCAATGATGTCGAGCATAGGTTTTTCCTCGCTTTCGTTTTGCTGCCGTGTTTGAAAAACGGCGCCGCATACCAGAGGTACACGACGCCATTGCCGTAACAATTATGCCGGAATTATAAACCGGGGAGTTGGAAAAGTCAACCATTTTCCCGGAGCGCATCGCATTTTCGGCAAAAGTGTAAAAAAGCGGAGGAGAAAACGGCAGGATTCTGTAAAAAGGACAAACGTCCGCTCTGGAACTACATGGGATTTTCCGTGGGAATGATTCGGAACAGGGGGGTGTGGGAATACAAAATGGGCTGGCTGGCATGGAAAAACACGATTCCGTTCACCGGGGAAACAATGTCCTCAATGACCTCGCCGGTGTAGGGATCGGCGATTTGGGCCAGAATATCCCCTTTATGCACCCGGGCATTTACCCCCACCCGGCGCAGGAAAAATCCGGCGGCGTGGGTCTTGACACTGACCAGATCCTGCCCCTCAATGAGCTGGGAAAGATAGCCGCCGTGGCTCCGGTAATGGAGAATGCCGTTCTTATCCAGGAACCGCAGCACCGCTTGAATGACCTCTTGCGCGCTGTCCATATCGATGCGGTCGGTGGCGCTGGCGTAGAGGGAGAAGGCCTTGGTGTCCCAGATCTGCCAATTGTAATTGAGGGTGGTGGTGTCGTAGGGCTTGGGATCCCGGCGGTAGACGTAGGGCAGGCCGAACTGCTTGGCTTTTTCCACATCCTCAAAGCCGGTTTTCATCATCCGCACATGGGGAATGAAGCTGCCGGGCATGTAAAAGCTGGTGAAGTGAATGCCAAAATGGTAGTCATTGATCTGCTCAAACACTCCGGCGGCGATTCGCTGGGTGGTTTCGCCCAGATTGTAGCCGGGGAACATCCGGTTAATGTCCGTGTTGTCGGTAGACCAGAACCGCTTGCCAATGTTCATGGAGTGGCTGTTTAGGGTGGGGATCACCAGAATGGATTTCCCGGGGCACAGCCGGCCCTGACGCTCCAAATGGGTAAAAATCTTCACCAGCTGGGAGCAGATGAAGACCTGCTGCACCTCGTTGCCCCGGGTGGCGCCGACGATGCAGATGGATTTCTCTCCCTGGCCGAAGGAAAAGCCCTTGATCCGCATGGAATCCCGGTAGACGGAGGGAAGGGTAAAGAGAATTTTTTCTTCCATGGCGTTACCTCCCAAGGCGCAGCAGCCGGGCGATCAAGGATCCCTCGGATACGATGGGGTATTCCCGCAGGGTAAAGACGATGCCCTCTGCCGGGGCCAGGAGTCGCTCCTGCACTTCCCCGGTGAGAGGATTGAGAATGTCGCCGATGTGCTCCCCCAGCCTAACGTTGTCCCAGTGCTCCACCGTGGGGACAAAGACGCCGGAACTGCTCGCGTTGAGAAAGGAAACCTCGCCGTCCTCGGAGATGATCGGCTCCTTTGGGGTGATGGTCTCGCCGTTCCAGATGCCCAGATGCTTCATCAGCGCGAAAATACCGTCTACCAATTGATTGCCATAGGCCTTGGTGATGCGCATGCCCACGCCCATTTCCACCACCAGGGTGGGTGTCCCAATGGAGTTGAGGGAGTGGGCCAGGGTGGATTCCAGCACCGTGGCGGCGGCGTGGATCCAAACGTAGTCCACGTTTAGCAGCTTTGCGTAAGGCACCAGCGTGTCTCGGGACAGGGTGTTGATCCGCACCTGGGGAATTTCCTTCAAGAAAATGTTGCTTGCGTGGATATCGATGACCACCGCGCTGCCCCGCAGATCCTCCACGATCCCGGCGGCGATGTATTCCGGCATGGAGCCGTCCTGGGCGCCAGGGAAGATGCGGTTCATGTCCAGGTCAAAGCCGGGAATGCCCCGGGTGATGGAGTCGATGCCCAGGGGGTTCAGCGCCGGGTATACATCCACAATGCCGGTCAGACACTCCGGGTGTTCCCGGATGCGCCGTTGCAGCTCATAGCAGACATACTGCCCCTCCAGCTCATCACCGTGGGTGCCGGTGACGATGCTGATGCGGTTTTCCTTCCCCGTCAGAGCCGTTGCCGGAGTCAGACGGTTTTTCTGAATCCGAAGGGTCTCGTCCACCGGGAAACCCACGGATATGACTGTTTGTACCATAATGCTTTGTTCCTTTGTGTGATTTGAAAAATGGGATCCATTGGAGCGGCAGCGCTCAAGGCTTCTCCTCAAGGAGAAGGCTTTGGGGCTGGTGCGACAAATTGTAATTTTGCGGCGTAAAGGCTCCCCTGAAAGGGGAGCTGTCACAGCGTAAGCTGTGACTGAGGGGTGCTTCAAAAAGTTTGTTATCAACAAACTTTTTGGTGATTTGCTCCGCAAATCAC
>CAYYGF010000090.1:0-8271 GCA_964471315.1 uncultured Oscillospiraceae bacterium
TGCTGCAGCGCTGCGCCGCCCACTGCGCCTCCGGCACCGATATCGCCGAGTCCTTCATGTCCGGCAAGGTGGCCGTGGAGTCCGCTGTGGCTGGCATCACCGACAAGATGGTTGGCTTCAAGTGCACCCGGGATGAGAATGGCTACAAGTGCGAGCCGGAACTGTTCGACCTGAGCCTGGTGGCGAACACCGAGAAAAAGGTGCCCCTGGAGTGGATCAACGAGGCCGGAAACGGCGTGAACCAGGGCTTCATCGACTACTGCCTGCCCCTGATCCAGGGCGAGACCGGCATGGTCAAGGAAGACGGCCTGCCTCGGTTCGTCCAGCTGAAGCGGGTTTTTGCCAAGTAACACAATATTTTATTAGCAAAGGCACCTGTCCCAAATCGGGGCAGGTGTCTTTGTCTTTGGACGTTATACGTGCGGGGGGACGTGTTACTTTCTTGTCTCCGAACAAGAAAGTAACCAAAGAAGTCGGCTTAAGAGGGCGCTGAGTTGCTTGCGGGAGCGCGACACTCAGCGCCTCTCCTATGTCGCCTTCTTTTGGTACTTTTCTTGGCGAACCAAGAAAAGTACGTTCGCCCCCCCACAATGACAGGCATTTACTTCTCCAACCCGTAATCCGTAACCACCCATTCCGTGTCTGTTCTCTGGTAGCCGTTCTCCTCGTAGACCTTCTTATTCTCCCGTCTGCGCAGAGCAACGTTTAAGTAGGTATAGGAATCACTGTCCGCAGTCTCCTTGAAGGGAATGGCAGCAGAATAGGTATTTAACTGCGCCAGCTCGGCATTGGAGTAAGTTTCTGCCACAGAGCAAGCACTGTCATCAACAGAAATATTGCTATCTCCGGAATACAGTTCTACAGGCCGGGTGAAAGAATCGTCCAGGAAATACGCCATTTCATCCCGATCCTGTCCGATATATGCCCAGAAGAAGTTAACCAGGTCCCGATCCAGCATTTCCACCTCAGTATCTCCGGTGGTGTAATATTGGATCTTCCAGACACCGTTCTCCCGGCACAGCTCCATGGTCAATTGGATATCTTCCTCCCCCCGGGCCGCATGGACAGCGTACAGGCAGCACCCTTTTGTCTCCATGTCGCTGGCATAGTACAGCGGCGGACGATAGCCCAACACTTCCAGATTGTCGGCAGGCTGTTCATAGGCCGTCACCGGAAGCGCATAATCGGCGGACAGGTTCAGCTTCATGGCATCGGTGTCCCCTGCAAAATAGGCGTTGGCGAAAGCTAGAGTGGTGGATTCCAGATTCTCCGCGTCAGTTTGATCCGTCTGGTTGTTCGTCATCTGCCGGGTGACGTTCAGCACATCGTTGGGGTTAACCTGCTGTCCGTCCAGCGTCAGATTGGAGCAGCCGACGAAGGTCATTTCTTCCCCGCCCAGATCCCGGAAGGTGTTGTTCTCCAGAACAATGCCGTCCGTGGTCCGCAGATCTATGCCGCCCTGACTGCATTCGTAGATGTCGCAGTTGGTCACCTTCAGATCCGAGCAATATTCCGTCTGGATTCCCAGGATGCCGCAGCCGAACAGGCCGCAGTTGTTAACGGAAATGCCGTCGCTGTCCCGGAAGGACAGGACGCCGCCGGCGCAGACGCCCGGCTCCTTCGTGTGTCCAGCGGTGAAGCCGGACAGGGAAATGTTGCTGCACGAACGGAAGGTCAGCACGTCGGCATACCGGGGAATGGCCGCGATGGTGTGGCTCTGCACATTGCCGTCATTGCTGCGGATGGTCAAATTCTCCACACTCTGAATCACCAGCCCCGGGCCGTCGTAAATATCCTCCCAGTAGTAATAGTCCCCCTTGGAGGTGCCGTAGCCCGTAGCAGTGCTGAAATCATACAGTTCTCCGTCCAGCACGATATCCTTGTTGGGGCCAATGGCGGCGATCAGCTCGTCCACGGTGGAAACATGGATCTCCAACTGAGGCTGAGCCTCCGAAGCGGTGCGCACATCCACCAAATCGTCCTCCGCCAGAGCATTGCCGTCCTTGTCCACGCCAGGGGTGCTGTAGGGCTCGTACCAGGAGCGGATGTTGTTGTCCTCGAAGCGGTTGCTGTCCAGCACCACATTGGGAGATTCAAAGAAGAACGCAGCCTGCTCCGGGCGATTCCGGGCGAAGAGGTTATTTTGCAGGGTGAGTGTACTCTGGGACTCATAGATCAGCCAGTTCAGAGCACTGTCGCTGATTTCGCAGTCGGAAACCATCACATCCTGGCAGCCGTAAATTGAGAAGTAGGCATAGCCGCCGAAGGTATTGTTGCCGATATCATAGAGGCGGCAGCGGGTCACGGAAACCCCGTCGCTGGTATTCAGTTCCACCGCCTGGCTGGAGCACTCATAAACATCGCTGTCCGCCAGGGTGATATCCCGGCAATTTTCCGTCTTAAGGCCCAGCACGCCGCAGCCATACAGCCCCAGGCGGTTCAAATCCACCTGGTTGCAGCCCTGGAGCAGTATCACGCCGCCGGTGCACTCTCCCTGGCCGTCGGTATGTCCGGCGGTGAAGTCTTCCAGGGTCACATTGGAGCAGTTCACCAGCGTCAAGACATAGGCGTATCGGGGATCGGTCTGCAAATTGGTGACCAGCTTCCCCCCGCCCCGGATGGTCAGGTTGTCCACACCCCGCACTCCCAGGCTGTAGCCGTCAAAGTCTCCGCCCCAAATGTAATGGTCGGAGTCCTTGCCGTAGTTTTTCGCCTGGGACAGGTTGTAGGTTCCCGGTTCCATTTGAATTTCGGTATCGGGGGCGATGGCGTCCAGAAGCTCGTCCACGTTTTTGACCACCACGACCTCTGTTTCCGCGGCAGTTGTCTCCCCGGCGGCTGCCCCTTCTTTCTCCACCGGACTGGTCACCAGGCACACCGCCACGAAAAGGATGGCGATGACCCCCAGCAGGCTGATCCAGAAGCTGGGACGGCGGTAGTTCAGCACCGACTTGATGCGGTATTTGACGCTCACCTCGCCGAAGGCCACGGGGCAGGCCGCGAAGTGCGCCCGATTGGTGGAGCAGCTGAGCAGCGCGGCGGAATAGCTTTTCCGCTCGCTGACATCCATAAACTGCACCACCCGCTCGTCGCAGGCCATCTCGATGTCCTTGCACAGCAGGGTGTAGGCCACCCACACCAGGGGGTTGAACCAGTGAAGGGCCAAGGCCAGATACCCGATCATCTTAAACCAGTGGTCGCCCTTCTCCAAATGGGTTCGCTCATGGGACAGGATATACTTGCGGTTCGTGGGGGACATGCCCATGGGGATGTAAATCTGGGGCTTGATGAAGCCCAGGATAAAAGCGGTGTCAATGTGTTCACATTCCCAGCCGCCGGGGATCTTGATCGCTTCCCGCACCTGCCATTTTAGGCACAGGTAGGAATAAAGGCTCGCCACAGCAAAGCCGCTGGCCACCCCCAACCATAAAAGGGGCAAAATTCTCCCCCAGTTCCAGCTTCTTGCCTTCTGAACCGACGTTTTCGCCTGGTTCTGCGTCTGTGCTGTCATGGTTTCCTGAACCGTCTGTTCGGATTCCGCGAAGGTGCCCACCTCGGGCAGCGGATATCCCAGTTCCTCCAGCGGCTCCGTTTCCGCAGGCGCCTGCCAAACCGGCTGCTCCACCACTGCCACAGGCTGGGGCTGCAAACTCAAGACGCTTTGGATCTCAAAGGGCATCAGCAGCCGCAGTCCCGCCAGCATCCACAGCAGGCAGATGAATTTTTTGGGTGTTTTCTTCAGAACCAGCCGCAGCAGAATCACCGCCACAATGACGATGCTGCCGTGAAAGCTGGCTACCAGGATATTTCGAAACAGCGCTTCCACAGTCACTCCTCCTCATAGCTGTCAATCATGTTCCTCAGCTGCTCCACCTCGTCTCTTGTCAGCTTCTTGCTCTTGGAGAAGGCGGCGATGAAGGCCGGGACGCTGCCCTCGAAGGTCTCCTCCACCATCTCGTCCAGTCTGCTTTTCTGGGCCTGCTCTTTGGAAACCAGGGAGGTAACGGTGGCGTTTTCGTTCTTCACCACCCCCCGCTCCGCCAGGCGGCGGATGACGGTGTAGGTGGTAGCCTTAGACCACCCAAGCTTTTCCTTGCACAGCTCCACCAGCCGGGTGGAATTCACCGGCTCATGCTCCCACAGAATCAGGCAGAAGCGGTATTCACTCTCAAAAATTTTCGGAGTTTCCATACGTTCATCCTCCTTGAAGTTTAATGCATTAAACCTTATACGTGAAGTTTAACCCATTCGACCGGATTTGTCAATAGCAAACAAAGAAAAATGTCCCGCCGGAGCGAGACATTTCCTCTTTTTTACACTTCCGCTTCCCTTCCTTGGCAGGTAAAGCAGATCACCTGCCGGGTCTGGGCCATTTCCTTCAAGATCTCCACCGCCGCTTTCATGCGCCCATCGTCGAAGCGCACCAGCACGTCGTCCAAAATGAGGGGTGCTTCCGGGGTCAGCTCCTCCGCCACCGCCAGACGCAGGGCCAAATACAGCTGATCCATGGTGCCGTCGCTGCGCCAGAGACTGTCCCGGAGGGTACTTTCCTCCCCCGCCCCGGCCTGGAGGGAAAAATCCTCGCTCATGGTTAGGCTGTGATACCGTCCCCCGGTCATCTTCGCCAAAAGAGCCTGTGCCCGCTTGGTGATTCGGGGGGCAAACCGCCGCTGCAACTCCGCCCGGGCCTGGGCCAGAGTTTCCTGGGCAATGGTTAGGGCGGCGTAGGTGTCCTCCAGCTGGGCAATCCGGGCATTCTTCTGCCCCAATTGTTTGCACAGCTCCGCCTTATCTCCAAGAATCGCCATCCGGCCCTGGTACTGGCCCAGACGGTTTTGCAGCCGCTGCTGCTCCAGAGCACACTCCGTCAGCAGCCGGGCGGTGTCCGCCTCAGAGTGGGTCAGATTGTCCGGCATGGTGGGCTTGTCCACCGGCTTAACCATGGCGGACAAGGTGTCAAAATGCTTCTGGGCCTGCTCCGCCTCCCGGCGAGCGGCGGCATAGGCATCCCACTGGCTCAGCGTCTCCTGCCAGAAATCCATCAGCGCCTCCGGTTCCTGGGCGCCGCACAGAGAATCCCGCCGCTTGCCCAACACCATCCGCCGCACCTCGATGTCGCCGCTGACCTCCTTGTATTCCCGCAAGTGTCTAGCGTAGTCGACCATCTCATCGGCATAGTCATCCACGGCGTCGGCCCAATGCCGCCAGTTTCCATCGCCGTATTTGCGCAGAAGCGCTTTTTTCTGCCTGTTCGTGGAAATACGCTCCACCAAGCTCCAAACCAGCGCCGCCAGCCCCGCGGCTCCCGCCACAGCGGCAAACAGATAGGCCCGCAGGAAGATCAGTCCCGCCGCTGCCAAGGCGCCGGCCAAGGCCACGATCAGCAGCACCAGCGGCAGCTTTGTTCCGCTGGCCGCCACATAGGTCGCGCCATCCTTTTTCGCCATCATCCGGGCCGCGTCCTCCTCCATTCCCGTGAAGGGTGGAGGCAGCTGGGGCGGCACCGGTTCCTCCGGGAGCCGCTGGACCTGGGCCTGCATGGCGTTCCAGTCCTCCCGGAAAGACCGCAGTTCCCGCAGCTTCTGTTCTGCCTCCTCCCGGGGAGGGAGCTTGCTGCAGGACTCCTCCAAATGCCGCAGGGCCTGCTCGGCCTGGTCTTTCGTCTCCCGGGCTTGCGCCACCCGGGCCGCGTTGGTTTCCGCCGCCGCATAGGCCAGGGCCGGTTGGTGGTTATATAGCTGTCCCAGCCAGGTTTTCACCTCGTCGATCCGCATTTTCAGCTTCTTCGACTGGGAATCCAGGTTGTCCAGCTCGTTGATTTTTCCCTCCAGGGCATCCCGTTCCGCCTCCGCCTGGGGCAGCAAGCCGCTGCGGTTATAGCGGCAGCGGTTTTTCAAATCCTTCAGCTCCGCCGCCAGCCGGTCAGCCGCGCCGCTTTCGTCGCCGGTGGTCACCAGGGCGTTCAAGCGGCGGCGCAGGGCCTCGTCCTGGGTCACAGGCAGATCCGCGTGACGGATGAAGCCTGCCCGGCGGAACACCGTCTGCTCCACACCCAGCAGCATCTGGCCGCAGTTGGCCGCCGTCAGTTCGGCCACGGGCAGGCCCGATTCCGTTTCATAGGCCCGGAACTCCCCCAGGGGCACCCGGCGCTTGGTCCGGCGCTCGATGGTGATGTCTCGGCCGTTCCAGTTCAGGTCGATGCGGCCCTCCATGGGACTGCCCGACCAGGGCGCGTAGTGCTCCTTGTCTGCCAGCGCCGCCCGGGTGGTCTTGGCCCGGGTGTCCAGGCCGTAAAGCATGGCGATGAGAAAGGCGCACCAGGTGCTTTTGCCCCACTCATTGGGGGCGGTGATGATGTTCAGCCCCGGCTTTAGGGTCAGCGTCTCGTGCTCCAGCTTGCCGAAGGTGGCGGTCATTTTGTAAATTCTCATAGGGTGACCTCCCGTCCGGCCAGCAGCTTTCGAGAGATTTCCGCCGCCAGCTGGATGCGGCCCGCGTTATCCGGGCTATCCTCCATGGCGCGGCGGAGCAGGTGGAAATAGACCCCCTCCAAGGTGTCCTCCCCCGCGTCCTGCCAGATATCCAGGGGCGGCTCGGTTTTGTCCCGCAGCTCCAGGTTGGGGAAGGCCGGGAGCGCCGCCTTCAGCGCCGCCAGATCCACCTGGCCGCAGCCAGTGAGGTTCACCCGGTAGAAATCCAGGCCGCCCGCCCCGGGCAGCGCCGCTTCCAGCGCGGCGGCCGCGTCCGCCCCGATGTCCACCGACAGCTCGGTAAAGCGCAGGGTGTCCAGGCTCACCGCCTGGATGTCCGCTTCTCCGTCCAGGGTGATGATGCACACGCCCTTGTCCCCCGTCTCGTCCCAGCCCCGGCCCATGGGACATCCCGGCCAGGCGCACAGGGTGGAACCGGCCCGGAACGCCCCCGCCTTATGGATATGGCCCAAAGCCAGATAATCAAGACCCGAACCCCGAACCTGGGCGGCGGTGACGGGATTATAAGGAGAATTGTTCTGGGTAGGATCCCCATGGAGCACCGCCACGCAGTATTTTTCGTCTCCGTCCGCTTGGAAATCCTCCAGCAGACCCGGGCAGTCCATGCTTTGAAAGCCCGCCCCGTAGATCCGGCAGTCCAGGCCCTGGATGGTGACGGATTCCAGGCCGCCTGTGAATACAAATACGTTCTCCGGCCAGTTTTCCTCCAGCCAGGGGCTGCCGGGGGCGCAGAAATCATGGTTGCCCGGCGAGATCAGCACCGGCACGCCGCAGCGCTCCAGAGCTTTCTTTACCGCCTCCACCGTCTCCCGGCCGGGCTGTCCGTCGAAGATGTCCCCCGCCAGCAGCACCAGGTCGCAGTCCTCCCGGCGGCACAGGTCGGCAATTTTCCCAGGGAGCTTTCCCTGCTCTTCCTTTAATAGCGCCCGCTGTTCCGGGGAGAACCCTGTAAAGGGGGAATCCAGGTGCCAGTCGGCGCTGTGCAGAATTTTCAGTCCCATTCGTCCACTCTTTCCGCCCGAAGGCATTTTCCTGTTTCAGCGTCAATGGTAAACAGCACGGCCTCCATTTTCGTGGGGCCTTCCGCCCAACGGTAACGCTCCGTCAAGTCACCCCGGAATTTGGCAATGGACAGCTCCGGCCGGATGCCCAGCACGGAATCCCGGGGCCCGGTCATGCCCAGGTCGGTGACATAGCCCGTTCCTTTGGGCAGCACCCGATTATCCGCCGTGGGTACATGGGTGTGGGTGCCCCACACGGCGCTGACCCGGCCGTCCAGCAAATAGCCCATGGCCAGTTTTTCCGAGGTGGCCTCGGCATGGATTTCCACCAGGATGATCTTCGCCGTGATCTGCTTTAAAATCTTTTCGATCATCAAAAACGGATTGTCCGGGCCGTAGTCCATATTGCACCGGCCAATTAGGTCGATCAGCGCCACGGCTCCCGCCTTTGTCTCGAACACCTGCCAGCCCCGGCCCGGAACCTGGGGAGCATAGTTGGCGGGACGGATGATCTGAGGGCAGTCGTCCATGTAGGGTACAATCTCCCGTTTTGCCCAGGTGTGGTTGCCCATGGTGATGGCGTCCGCCCCGGCATCCAGAATGGCCTCCGCCTGGTTGGGGGTGATCCCCACCACCGCGGCATTTTCTCCGTTGACCACAACGAAATCCGCCCCAGTCTTTTTCCGAAGCTGGCGCAAATGCCGCCGCACCCGATCCAGGCCCGGATTGCCCACCACGTCGCCTACCGCCAATACCCGAAACTCCATGTTCCATCCTCC
>CAYYGF010000091.1:0-8230 GCA_964471315.1 uncultured Oscillospiraceae bacterium
CGATCTTCAGAGCCACAATCTGACGCCTTAGCCAACTAGGCCATATCCACCATATTTACTTAAACTGAACGCAGATTAAGAAGGTGTCGCTCGGTCAAGCCCTCGCGAGCAATACGCCACCGGCATATTGCATTTGAATGTTCGAGTCCGAGGGAAGCTGACGTAAAAGTGGCACGCCAGGAGGGACTCGAACCCCCGACCTACTGCTTAGAAGGCAGTTGCTCTATCCAGCTGAGCTACTGGCGCATTTCTATGGAGCGGGTGACGGGAATCGGACCCGCGTATCCAGCTTGGAAGGCTGGTGTTCTACCATTGAACTACACCCGCAAGTTCGTCTCTCTAGCTGATTCAGCCTTAAAATTTTACCACGAATTCGGCAATCTGTCAAGGTTCTTTTTTCAAAATCTCCGGTATTTTTTCATAGATTACATCCGCCACCGCTCCCTGGGCGCACGGGCACACGTTTTCAAACCGATCCGCCACCACGCCGTCGGCGGGACAGTAGGCAAAATCCGCTCCCAGCAGCATGGGCAGATCATTGTCCGCATCCCCAACGCATACCAAAATCTTCCGGCCCAGGCGCTGCTGCAGCTCCCGGGCAGAGCAGTTTTTGGAGACACCCTTGGCGTGAACGTCGATGATCCGGGCGGCAGCCCGGAACACCTCACAGGATTCGCCAAACACTTCCCGCAGCAGCGCCTCCGCTTCATCCATACGCCCCAGCTCCTCCGGCGTCCCGTGGAACAGGCTGTTTACCGTATCGTCCTTAAATGCTCCGTAAATGGAAAACTTCAAAAAGTCGCCCAAATCATCCCCCGGCTTCGCAAACCGGTGAGCGCACTGCTGGCGCTCGCAAAACGCCGCCCAGCGGGGATTTTCCCGAAATAGATAGTGAGCATCCACGCCCTGCAGTTCCACCGTCAGCTCCGGCAGCATGTTTTGGCAGGTATTTATCGTATCCCATAGATCCAGCGCAATGGGATGGCTGAAGGTCAATTTCTCCGTTTGCAGGTCGTACGCCGCAGAGCCATTGTACAGCAGCAGCGGCGCGTTCACCGGAACCTTGTCCCGAAACGCCTTGCTCATGGGCACACTCCGGCCCGTATTGACGGTAAAGACGCCGCCGTTTTCCATAAAATACCGGATGGCATCCAGGTTTCGCTCCGGAATGGTGGAATCCGGCGCGGTCAAGGTGCGGTCATAATCGACTGTCAGCAGTACATCCGAAAACAGTGCCATACCATAACGTCCTTTCTCTTGTTATCCCATTCGTTCCAGCTTTTCCAGAACCTCCCGGAAATAGGGCGGCAGCTCCGCGAAAACCATCACCGGATGGCCGTCCCTGGGATGCTGGAAGCACAGGGCGCCGGCATGAAGGCACTGGCTGTCCTGCCCCAGCTCCGGTTTTTTGTGGCCGTAAACCGTATCTCCCAGGATTGGGTGCCCGATGTACGCCATATGCACCCGGATCTGGTGGGTTCTGCCCGTTTCCAGGCGGCAGCGGATGTGGGTGTAGCCCCGGTAGCGTTTGACAACCTCCCAATGGGTCACGGCGGGCTTGGAATTGCGCTGGGTGACGCACATTTTCTTCCGGTCTGTGGGATGCCGGCCGATGGGGGCGTCCACCGTGCCGCTGTCCTCCCGGAAGGTGCCACAGACGATGGCCTCATAGGTTCTCGCCATGGTGTGATCCTTCAGCTGGGAGGCCAGCATGGCATGGGCGTAATCATTTTTGGCCACCGCCAGCAGGCCCGAGGTATCCTTGTCAATCCGGTGGACAATCCCGGGGCGCAACTCCCCGTTGATGCCGGAAAGGCTGTCTCCCATGGCGTAGAGCAGGCCATTGACCAGGGTATCGTCCTGGTGCCCCGCGGCGGGATGCACCACCAGCCCCTTGGGCTTGTTGATGACCAGAAGATCCTCGTCCTCATAGACGATGTCCAGCTGCATTTCCGTGGGGGCGATGTCCACCGGTTTTGCCTCGGGGATGGTGTATTCAATTCGGTCACCCAGGTTCAACTTGTCGTTTTTCTTTCCGGGCTTGCCGTTGCGGGTCACAAGGCCCTCCTCCAGCAGCTTTTGGGCGGCGCTGCGGCTGAAACCCTCCGCCCTGCGGGCCAGGAACGCGTCCAGCCGCTCCCCGGGAATATCCGCGAACAGGATCATTTTTTCTCGTCCTTCCAGAAGGCTTTGTTGAAAAACACCAGATGCACCATCAGCACCACGCAGCCGCAGGTGATGAAGCAGTCCGCCACATTGAACACGGGAAACTCCATAAACGTCGTCTCGATCATGTCCACCACGTAGCCCAGCCGCACCCGATCCAGCATATTGGCCAGGCCGCCGCCGTAAATGGCCGCGATGCAGAAGCGTTCCAGCTTCGTAAAGGGCATGGGCTTTTTGAAATACTCATGGAGGATCAGCCCGGTGAAGATCGCAAAAATCAACGCAAACAGCCACTGCTGCCCTTGGAAAGTGGAAAAGGCCGCGCCGGTATTTTGCACATAGGTCAGCCGCAAAAGCCCGGGAATGAAGGGGCGATTCTCGTAAAGCGGGATGCAGGCAACCGTAACATATTTTGCAAGCTGATCTGCCGCCACCACAAATGCGGAAAACAGCACATAAAATAGAAACTGCATGGGGCATTCCTCCTGTTTTTTCGCAGTCATTCACAGTTTCTCTATCATACCATGGCCGTCCGGGATTGTCAAACCTCCCGCATGGGGAAACGAAGAAGCTGCCTTAGAAGAAGGCAGCTTCCGAAGCATCATTCGATTGCAATCCATCCAACAACGGGCTTTTGACTGTTCTGTATCAAGGCCAAGGCTTGCCGCACATCCGAGATGTGGGACTTTTCCAAGGTCACTGTCAGCAGCACGGCATCACATTGGGGCAGTGCCTGCAAGGTATCGGCGTCCGCCAGTAAATTGCCGCCCACAGCAAAGTGCAGTTCAGGCAGTTTCCCTTCCACAGCGTGAACCAAGCGCTCGTTCTCTCTCGTGGAAATGTCGCTGCAAACCAGAATGTTTCGCGCGTTCCCTGCGTGATTGCGAATATTCTGCGCAAGGAACCGTTCGTTCTCCGGCGTGTTCTCTGTCAGCCGGCGCTGTGCGCGGCGGATTCCCCGTGCCACAGCATCCAATTTCCTGCCGTCTGCCATCATGCTGCCCAGAATCGGGAGCTGGCATTGGGAAGCCAAGTCAGACAGCGCATACACCTGACCGCTCATGGTGGCTTTGACACAATAAAAACCCACCATGATTACAAAGCCCACCAAAGCGCCAATTCCAGACCACTTCGCGCTTGCGGCTGCCTTCCCCTCGGTAACATCGCTGGTTTCCATAACCATAGTCAGCTGATGCTCGGTCAATTGCGCATTCCATTTTTCGTGAAGCTGCATCAACTGCTCCCCCAGGGCTGCCAGCAGCCGGCGGGCGGTTTCCGCATCCTCGTGGCTGGCCGAAATGGAAAAGGCATTATCATCTACCTCTTCGATCTTCACCATACCTCTCAGCGCTTGGGCGGGCATCCCCAGCTCCGGACTGATCTGCTGATATATGGCAAGATCCGACGCATATTTCTGATAGTAGAGGGAGAAGGTATTGCCATTGTCTTGAATATACATGGCATCCTCTCCGTCCATTTCCACCACCTTGGCGTAGTTGGGGCTTACATAATAAACATCCGTCAGGGTATGTGTGCTCCCCTCCGAATGGGAAAGCTGCGCGTACCCGCAGCCAAGGAGTGCGACGGCCAGCGTCACCACCAGGATGGACTTCCATCGTGCCAGGACATAAAAAAAGAGTGAACTTAGATAAATCTCATCATCCTGAATAGTTTGTGTATCCATTGTTCTATCTTCCTTTTCTTTTTGCGTGGTATGTTTTATTATACAATAAGCATGATGGGAAGTAAACACCTTTTTTGGGTAATCTATAAGAAATCTTAAGAATTCCAGGAATTGACAAATGCCGCATCCACTGTTATACTAACTGTACTAGTACAGCTAGTACAGTTAAGAAGTACAGCAAAGGAGGTAAACCATGGTACATCTTGACTATCGGGATGCCCGGCCCATCTATACCCAGATCATCGACGGCTACCGGGAACAGATCGCCACCGGCGTTCTGATGCCGGGGGAGAAGCTGCCCAGCGTGCGGGAGCTGGCCTCCAACCTGGCCATCAATCCCAACACCATTCAGCGGGCCTACCGGGCTTTGGAGGCTGACGGCTGGATTGTCACCGTTCCCGGGAAGGGCTGCTTCGTCAGCGGCTGTGAAAAAGCCACCGAGCAGGAGCGAGCGCGCTGGTACGATGCGTTTGATGAAGCCGCCGCAGCTCTGCTAGCCCTGGGCGTATCCCGGGAAAGTCTGATCCTGCGGCTGCCGGAAGGAGGAAACAAACATGCTTGAAATGAAAAACGTCACCAAAACCTTTGGCACGTTTCGGGCTCTGGACGATTTGAGCCTCACCGTACCCAAAGGCGGGGTTTATGGCCTGGTGGGCCCCAACGGCGCGGGCAAGTCCACCGCCATCCGCCACTTAACCGGCGTCTACCGCCCGGACAGCGGTCAAATCACCCTGGAGGGCGCGCCGGTTTTTGAGAACCCCGCCGTCAAGCGGCGCATCGGCTGCATCCCCGACGATGTGTTCTACTACCCCAGCGCCTCACTGGAGGACATGCGCAGATTCTACCGGGGAATCTACCCCACCTTCGACGACGCCCTGTTTGAGCGGCTGTACGAGGTGTTCCAGCTTCCCAGGAAAAGCACCATTCGCCGGTTCTCCAAGGGCATGCAGAAGCAGGCGGCCTTCCACCTAACCCTCTGCGCCCGGCCGGAGGTGCTGATCCTGGACGAGCCGGTGGACGGCCTGGACCCCGTCATGCGGCGGCAGGTCATGAGTCTGATCCTGGCCGACGTGGCGGAGCACGGCACCACGGTGCTGATCTCCTCTCACAACCTCCGGGAGCTGGAGGACGTGTGCGACCATGTGGGCATCATGGATCATGGCAAAATGCTGCTGGAAAAGAGCCTGGCGGACATGCAGGGCCTGACCCACAAGCTGCAGATCGTGGGCGACGCGCCCCAGGGGCTGAATGTGCTCCACGAATCCGCCTCCGGGCGGCTGAAAACCTTGATCGTCCGGGGCCAGGTGGAGGACATCAGCGCCCGGGCCGCAGCCGCCAAGCCCGCTTATTTCGACGTTTTGCCCCTTTCTCTGGAAGAAATCTTTATTTACGAACTGGGAGGTGTGAACTATGCAGTCAAAGACATCCTTCTTTAATCCCACGGCCTTCAAGAAAGACCTGACCCGCTTCGCGCCGCTGTGGGGGCTGTATGCCCTGTGCCTGATCCTGGGATTGATGCTGCTGACACAGAGCGAAACCAATTATTGGCTGGCCAGTGCCTTCGCGGAACTGCCCATGGTCATGGCTCCTATCAACCTGGTTTACGCCCTGCTGGCAGCAGCGGTGCTGTTCGGTGACCTGTTTCAAACCCGGATGTGCAACGCCCTCCATGCCATGCCCCTGCGCCGGGAGAGCTGGTTTGTCACCCATACCCTGGCGGGACTGCTGTTCAGCATCGTGCCCACCATTCTGATGGCTCTTGTGTCCATTCCGCTGCTGGCGAAGACTCCGGTGACCGATGCCTGGCAGCTGAGCCTGTACTGGCTGGCTGCCACCAATTTGGAGTACCTGTTCTTCTTCGGCGTTGCTGCCCTTTGCGTCCAGTGCGTGGGCAGCTGGGTGGGTCTTGCCTCTGTGTATGCCCTGGTGAATCTAGGCTCTGGGGTGCTGTACTTGCTGGTGAAAACCCTGTTTGCCCCCTTGCTCCCCGGTGTGGTGACCCGGCTGGAGCCTTTCCGGCTCCTTTGTCCCATGCTGGAAGTGGTGGACGGGAGCCCGTTGATCCAGATGAAAACCGTGGATCAGTGGGTAGACGGGAAATACGCGCCTACCGGCAGCTTTGTCATGGGAGACGGCTGGGGCTACCTCTTTGGTTGCGCCGGACTGGGCCTGGTGCTGCTGGGAGCCGCGTGCCTGCTGTATCACCGCCGGAAGCTGGAAAGCGCCGGGGATTTCCTGGCCATCCGTGCGCTGAAGCCGGTGGCCCTGGTGGGCATCGCCCTGGTCTGTGCCACCGGATTCCAGATGGTTTGCGGCATGGCTGGCAGCAAACTGGGGATCCAGATTCTGTTTGCATTCATCGGCTTGGCCGTTGGCTGGTTCGCAGCCCAGATGCTCCTGGCCAGAAACACCCGGGTGTTTGCCCTGCGGAACTGGCTGGGGCTGGCCATTCTGGCCCTGGTACTGGGGGCCAGCCTGGGACTGACCAAGCTGGATCCTCTGGGAATCCGTACCTGGGTTCCCGCTCTGGAGCAGGTGGAGAGCATCACCCTGAATAAAGGCTACCGGGGAACCGTCACCGTCCAGGACAGCGAGGGCCTTTCCGACCTGCTGCGGCTGCAGCAGCTGGCCATCGAGACCGGTCTGACCGACCAGGAAGTGTCGCAGCAGCGGCTGCTTCTGCGCCAGCAGGAGGATACCGAGGATTCCGACCGGGATTCTTACTACAAATACCTGGACGATGTGAACCTTACCTACCATCTGGCAAACGGCCGCATTGTTCAGCGCCGGTACAACCTGATCACGGACAGCGAAGCCGGCCAGCTGGTGCGCAAGTATACCAGCACCGTGGCAGCTCTGTTCGGCAACTTATCCAAGTTCATCGACGCGAAAACGCCGGAGGACTTGATGAACTACGTCCGCAAGCCAAAGGCTATTGAATTTGAAGGGGCAGATGCTTCCGAGGAATATCTGACGGCAGATACGGTGGAGCGGCTGGTGGAGGCCATCATTGCCGACTGCGAGGAGGGAACCCTGTCCCAGTGCGAGAATTTCCACCCTGTCTTCACCCTCACAAACCACTTTGGCAATACCTATAAGAGCTACTCTTGCTATCTGTACGTGAAGCTGACCGATGATTATGGTCTCTCCCTAAATGTATACGCCGACAGCGCCAACATTCTGGCCTGGGCCGAAAGCATTGGAATCGGTATCGATACCATTGGTATGGAGGCCATTGGATAACCGTCTCTCCGGCCGCCGGGAATTTTCCGGCGGCCGGATTTGCACTTGCATTTTCCTCCCAAATGGGGTATAATTTTCTTGTTATATAAGCTTGTAATGGGTCAAGCGTTTCTACTAACTACCGGAAATAGTTAACTATAACATCTTACTTTTCCTTTGGTGTCATGGTTCGCTGTTTTTTGCACCGCCAACCGGACGAATCCGACTGGCGGTCTTTTTTCATGATATCCAGAGAATTATCTGCGGAGGGCAACAATATGATGTACAATGTTCTGATCATCGGCGCGGGGCCGGGCGGCATTTTCACCGCTTATGAGCTGGTGCAGAAGCAGCCTGGCTGCAAGGTGGCGGTATTCGAGGCGGGCCATCCCCTGTCCCGGCGGAAATGCCCCATCGACGGGGTGAAGGTGAAAAGCTGCGTTGGCTGCAAGAGCTGCTCCATTATGAGCGGCTTCGGCGGCGCGGGGGCCTTCTCCGACGGCAAATACAACATCACCAACGATTTCGGCGGCACCCTGTACGAATATATTGGAAAGGCTCGGGCCTTGGAACTGATGCGCTATGTGGACGATATCAACATGGCCTACGGCGGCGAGGGCACCCGGCTGTATTCCACTGCCGGGACCAAGTTCAAGAAAACCTGCATGCAGAACGACCTGCACCTGCTGGACGCCTCGGTGCGTCACCTGGGCACGGACAAGAACTATGTGGTGCTGGAAAACCTGTACGAGCACCTAAAAGACAAGGTGGACTTCTTCTTCGACACTCCGGTGGAAGCCGTGGCAGCAGTTCCCGGCGGCTATCAAATCCGCTGCGGGGAGAAATCCTACACCTGTGAAAAATGTGTCATTTCCGTGGGCCGTAGCGGCAGCAAGTGGATGGAGCAGGTCTGCAAGGACATGGATATCGACACCCGATCCAACCGGGTGGACATCGGCGTGCGGGTAGAGCTTCCGGCGGAGATCTTCTCCCACATCACCGACGAGCTGTATGAAAGCAAGATTGTCTACCGCACCCAGAAATATGAAGACAAGGTGCGCACCTTCTGCATGAACCCCCGGGGCGCGGTGGTCACCGAGAACACCAACGGCATCATCACCGTCAACGGCCACAGCTATGAGGATCCCGCCCGGCAGA
>CAYYGF010000092.1:0-8185 GCA_964471315.1 uncultured Oscillospiraceae bacterium
CTCAGTCACAGCTTTCGCTGTGACAGCTCCCCTAGCAGGGGAGCCTTTACGCCGCAAAATTGCAATTTACCGCAGTAACGACGCCGAGCGGTGCCTAATCGTGTAACGAATACAAGCCATCCTGTGTATGTATTGTCCGCGGCGACTCGCCGCCATTTTGCATTTACCTTTAAGGAGCCCGTTTTATGATTGAAACCATTTCCCTTCTCCCCGAAGTGACCCTGCGCGCCTGCCGAGATTCCCGGTTTAAGCAGGGGTGCCTCAGCTTTCAGCTGGTGCGGCCCATGTGCCGGGAGGAGGCTGCTTTGAATGCCCTGTTGCCGTCGGTGCTGCTGCGGGGCACCCGCTGGTGCCCGGATCTGCGGGCCATTACGGAGCGCCTGGATGAATTGTACGGCGCCGCTGTCAGCCCCCTGGTTCGCCGGGTGGGCGACTACCAGACCACCGGACTGTGCTGCGGATTTATGGATGACCGGTTTGCCCTGCCGGGGGACGCGGTGATGGAGCCGATGCTGTCCTTCCTGGAGGAGCTGCTGCTGGATTCTCCCATGGAAAACGGCGGATTTCTCCCCGCCTTTGTGGAGGGAGAAAAGAAAAATCTGATCTCCACCATCGAGTCTGAGCGCAACGACAAGCGGGCCTATGCCATGAGCCGCCTGCTGAAGATCCTGTGCCGGGAGGACAGCTTCGGCCTGTCCCGGCTGGGGGAGCCGGAGCAGGTGGCGGCCATTACGCCGGAGGCGCTGGCAACGCACTATCAAACGATTCTGCGCACCAGCCCCATTGAGATTTTTTATGTGGGCAGCGCGGAGACTGCCGCCGTGGCGGAGCGGCTGCTGCCGCTGCTGTCCCGTCTGGAGCGGCAGCCCCAGACGCTGGCCCCCCAAACCGGGCTCCATCCCTGCGGGAAGCAGGACGCGGTGGAGACCATGGAGGTCTCCCAGGGCAAGCTGTGCATGGGCTTTGTCACCCCCATTACCAACCGGGACGAGAATTTCGCCGCCATGCAGGTACTCAATGCCATTTTCGGCGGAGGCATGACCAGCAAGCTGTTCCTGAACGTCCGGGAGAAACGGTCACTGTGCTATTCCATCGGCTCGGCCTACTACAGCGCCAAGGGCATTGTGCTGGTCTATGCCGGAATCGATTTTGACCAGGAGCAGGCCGCCCGGGAGGAAATTGGGAACCAGTTCCGGGCCTGCCAGGCTGGGGACATCACCCCCGGTGAGCTGACCGCCGCCAAGGAGGCCATCCTCAGTACCCTCCGGGCTACCCACGATTCTCCCGGCACCATCGAAAGCTACTATGCCACTGCCGCTTTGGGCGGACTGAAATGGTCGGTGCCGGAATACATGGCAGCGGTGGAGGCCGTGACGGCGGCGGATGTAACCGCTGCTGCCCGGGGAATGGAACTGCATACCACCTATTTTTTGAAAGGAGAGAGCCAATGAACCGGGTTTCCTACCCAGAGCTGGATGAGACCGTGTTTTCCGATACGCTGGAAAACGGCTTGCGGCTCCGCATTGTCCAGCGCCGGGGCTTTACCAAAAAGCTGGCGTATTTTGTCACGGATTACGGCTCCATTCATACGGACTTTTCCCTGGAGGGCCAGGCCTTTCAGGCCCCGGCGGGGGTGGCCCATTATCTGGAGCACAAAATGTTCGACATGCCCGGCGGTCGGGATGTGAGCGAGGAATTTGCCCAGCTGGGGGCTTCCGTCAATGCCTTTACCAGCTATGATATGACCGCCTACTATTTTTCCTGCACCGAGCATTTTGACGAATGCCTGCGGCTGCTGCTGGAATTCGTTTCCACTCCCTATTTCACCGAGGAAAGCGTAGAAAAGGAGCGGGGCATCATCGATCAGGAGATCGGCATGAACCAGGATGCCCCGGACAGCCGGGTGTTCGACAATCTGATGGCGGCTATGTATGCCAGCCACCCCATCCGGGTGCCCATTCTGGGAACCTCAGAGACCATCCGGGAAATCACGCCAGAGGTCCTGAACCGCTGCCACCGGGCCTTCTACACCCCGGATAATATGCTGCTTTGCGTCATTGGCGACGTGGAGCCGGAAGCGGTGGCACAGACTGCCCGGCAGGTGCTGGGCAAAGAGCGGCGCGCCGCCGCTGTCAAGACCCGCCCCTGGCAGGAGGATATGACCTGCCCCCGGGCGGAGGTGGAGGACACCATGGAGGTGGCCATGCCCACCTTCAGCCTGGCCTTCAAATGCGAGGCCGTGGGTACCGGAGATCAGGCCATCCGCCAGGAAATGGTGGCGGATCTGGCGGCGGAGGCGCTGTTCGGAGAATCCTCGGAGCTGTATCTGCGGCTTTATGAGGAAGGGCTGATCGATTCCTCCTTCGGCGGGGGCTTCGAGACGGTGGACGGCTGCGCCATGCTGCTGTGCTCCGGCGATTCCGACGATCCCCGGGCCGTCCGGGAGGCCATCCAGGCCCAGGCGAAAAAGCTGGTGGCAGAGGGGCTGCCCCAGGGAAGCTTTCTGCGGATGAAGCGCAGCGCCCTGGGTCGCCGTATTCGGGGGCTGGACAGCTTTGACGGCACCTGTTTCCGGATCTGCGCCTACCATTTTTCCGATTTTGACTATTTCCTTTTTCCGCAGGTTTACCGGAGTGTGGAAGAAGGGGAAATCCTGGATTTTCTAAACCGGGTGGTTCGCCCGGAACGGTGCAGCCTGTCCATTATCTATCCCCTACCGGAGGAAGATAACGCGCCTCCGTTGTAAGAGCAAAACTGTCCACTGTCAATTGTCAACTGCTTAGAAGGTATGCTTATGAACTACACATCCATTTCTTTTCCATCCTTTGGGATTACTGTTGATCCCCCCCGAAGCTTTTCTTTGGGGCCGCTGACCATTCATCTGTACGGCTTGGTGATCGCCGTGGGACTGATGCTGGCGGTGCTGTACTGCTGCCGCCGGTGCAAGGAATTCGGACTAAAGGAGGACGACATTTTGGACGGCGTCCTCTGGATTACTCCCTTTGCCATTGTCTGCGCCCGGATTTATTATGTGGTCTTCTCCTGGCAGGACTATGCCGCCAACCCCATTTCCGTGCTGTACATTTGGGAGGGCGGCATCGCCATCTACGGCGGCGTGCTGGGTGCGGTGCTGGGCATTGCCGTTTTCTGCCGGATCAAAAAGCTGAAAATGGCCACGGTGCTGGATCTGGTGCTGCTGGGCTTTCTCATCGGCCAGTCCATCGGCCGGTGGGGCAATTTCTTCAACCGGGAGGCCTTCGGCGCGCCGACAGAAACCTTTTTCCGGATGGGACTGATGAACAGCGTCACGGGTCAGTGGGAATACTACCATCCCACCTTCCTGTATGAATCCGTGTGGAACCTGGTTGGGCTGGTGTTGCTGCACTTCCTGTCGAAAAAGCGGCGCTATGACGGCCAGGTGGCCCTGGGATACGCTGCCTGGTACGGCCTGGGCCGAACCTTTATCGAGGGATTGCGGATGGACAGCCTGTACTGGGGCTCCTTCCGGGTTAGTCAGGTGCTGGCGGCGGTGAGCTGCACGGCGGCGGTGTGCGTGCTGCTGTGGCAGAGCTTCCGCCCCCACGATCCGGCGAAACTTTATGTTAACCAAGCGGCTGCGGCGGAGCAAACCAAGCCGGAAACAACGGAATAACACAGCAAGGCAGAACGGGATCCCCGCCCTGCCTTGTTCTTGCTTGGGGTCACACCATCTGTTCCGGGTGGAAGACCCGGTCAAACTGTTCTTCCGTCAGAAAGCCCAGCCGGACGCAGGCCTCTTTTAGGGAGATGTTCTCAGCGTAGGCTTTTTTCGCGGTTTTCGCCGCGTTTTCGTAGCCGATGTAGGGATTCAGCGCGGTGACCAGCATCAAGGAGTTGTGAAGGTTATGGTCCATTTTATCCTTGTTGGCCCGGATGCCGGTAACGCAGTGGTCGTGGAAGGAGGTCATGGCCTCGGCCAGGAGCCGGGCGGATTGGAGGAAGTTGTAGGCCAGCACCGGCATGAATACGTTCAGCTCGAAATTGCCCTGGCTGGCGGCGATGCCCACGGCGGCATCGTTGCCCATGACCTGCACCGCTACCATGGTCACGGCTTCGCACTGGGTGGGGTTGACCTTGCCGGGCATGATGGAGGAGCCGGGCTCGTTTTCCGGAATGGTGATCTCCCCCAGGCCCAGCCGGGGGCCGGAGGCCAGCCAGCGGATGTCGTTGGCGATCTTCATCAGGTCGCAGGCCAGAGCCTTTAGGGCGCCATGGGCGAACACCAATTCGTCCTTGGAGGTCAAGGCATGGAATTTGTTGGGGGCGGTGACGAAGTCCTTCCCGGTCAGCTCGGATACGGCGGCGGCCACGGCGGTGTCGAAGCTCTTGGGGGCGTTCAGCCCGGTGCCCACGGCGGTGCCCCCCAGAGCCAGCTCCTTCAGCGGGGGCAAGGCCCGCTCCAGCAGCGCCTTATCCCGCTCCAGGCTGGTGCGCCAGCCGGAGATTTCCTGGGAGAAGGCGATGGGGGTGGCGTCCTGCAAATGCGTGCGGCCGGATTTCACGATTCCGGCGTTTTCCTGCTCCAGCCGGGCGAAGGCGGCGGTGAGTAGATCGATGGCGGGGATCACCCGGTCCTCGATGGCCAGCACCGCCGCGATGTGCATGGCGGTGGGGAAGGTGTCATTGGAGGACTGGGACATGTTGATGTCGTCGTTGGGGTGCAGCAGCTTTTCTCCTAAGATCTCATTGCCCCGGCCCGCGATGACCTCGTTGGCATTCATATTGGACTGGGTGCCGGAGCCGGTCTGCCACACCACCAGAGGGAAGTGGGCGTTCAGCGCGCCGGAGATCACCTCGTCGCAGGCGCCGGAAATGGCGGCGAGCTTCCGATCCGTCATTTTTCCCGGCCGCAGGGCATGGTTTGCCTGGGCGGCGGCCTTTTTCAGAATGCCGAAGGCGTGGATGATCTCGGCGGGCATGGTTTCCAGCCCCACGCCGATGGGGAAGTTCTCCACGCTGCGCTGGGTTTGCGCGCCCCAGTATTTCCCGACGGGCACCTTAATTTCGCCCATGGAGTCGTGTTCGATGCGGTATTCCATTGTGTTCCCTCCGTAAAACCGTTTTGTCCATGATACCAACGGCAAAGAGAAAAGTCAAGGCCGCCAATTGCGCTGAAAACACTGTTAGGCGGTGCGTATTGATAAAAATATTTCTTCCATCCCGCAACCGTCTCCCGTTTTTGTCGAGTTAGATAAGTGATACAGGAAAAAAGGAGGAACATTCCATGAAAACCAGAAAGTACCTGCCCCTGGCGCTGAGCCTTCTGCTGCTGTGCGGCCTGCTGGCCGGCTGCGGCAGCTCCGCCAAATCCACGGATGCCGCCATGCCGGAGATGGCAGCCTACGATTCCGCCGCGGTAGAATACGCCGTTGCCGAAACCACCGCTGCCAGAGGCCTGGCGGACAACGGCAGCACCGGCTCCACTGCCCTGCCGGAAAGCCGCAAATGGATCGTCACCGTGAACCTGTCCGCCGAAACCGAGGATCTGGACGCTCTGACCGCCGCCCTGGAGCAGCAGATCGCGGACTTGCGTGGCTACGTGGAGGATCAGCATGTCTACAACGGCAGTGCCTATTCCGGCCGCCGCTACCGCAGCGCCAGCTTGACCATCCGGGTGCCTGCGGAGGATGCGGACAGCTTCACCCAGCAGGTTTCGGGTCTTGCCAACGTCATCTCCAAGGAAAAGAGTCTGGAGGACGTGACGCTGCGATATGTTGCCACGGAAAGCCGCTTAAGCGCCCTGGAAACCGAAGAAGCCCGGCTTCTGGAGCTGCTGGCCCAGGCGGACAACATGACTGACCTGCTGGAAATTGAGGAACGGCTGACCGATGTGCGCTACGAGCTGGAAAACACTGCCTCCCAAAAGCGGCTGTACGACAACCAAATTGACTACGCCACCATCTACTTAAGCATCCAGGAGGTTCAAGAGTACACCCCCGTGGAGGAGCCGACGCTGTGGGAGCGGATCAGCGGCGGCTTTATGGACAGCCTAAAGGGTCTGGGCGAAGGGGCGGTAGACCTGCTGGTATGGCTCATCGTCTGTTCGCCGTACCTGGTTGTGCTGGCAGTGGTCATCTTCTGCCTGGTTCTGCTGGTCAAGCGCATCCGCCGCAAAGGGGCAAAGAAACAGCAGCCCAAGCCGGAAGATCAGCAATAACGGACAATCCCGCCACCGATTCGGTGGCGGGATTCTTCTATTGTTCCCTATCCCCCGCTTGATAAACAGTAAGCGGCAGGATCACGGGCAGCGTCAATATCACAGGATAGGCATACCGGAACTCCGCGTATACCGGCGTTCCCAGCCAAAGGCCGACAACCAGCACCAGAATCGGAATCGTCAGCAGGACTTCTTCCCGCTTTTTCAGCGCATTTACCAAAAAGCATCCCAGCGTCGCCCACACATACAGGCCAATGCTGGTCAGCGGCTGCAAAATGGACAGCTTCTCCACGTACCGGAACAGCGCGGCAAAGGCTGACGCCACAAAATTGTTCCCATAGCTTGCCTCCAGGCCGTAGGCGGAACTGCCCACACCCTTGGTGTAGATCCAGAAGAAATAGCCGCCGTTCCAGTAGCCCTTGGTTTCGTCGATCCAGGCCTTTGCGTAATCCGCCGGATACCGCAGGCCCAAGTTCACATAGAGCTTGAGATACTGGCCCAGATTTTCCCGAATCAACGCCACCTGGTCATACCGGAAGGTTTCAAATTTTACCGGATCCACCGTCAGAGGATCATAAACCTGCCCCAGCTTGTCCAGTAAGAAAATTTCAGACAGCAGCTGGGTTTCCTCCCCGGTCAGTTCCCTGCCCTCAGCCACCACCCGGGCAATCTGCTGCATGGGAACGGCAAATGCCTCTACGAAATTAGTTTCTCCAACTCCCAGCACATCCAGCACCGGATTGAGCAGCGCCCAGCACACCGCCAGCACGCCGACCATAACCAGCAGCAGCTTTTTCTGCTTTTGCCACAGCAAAACAAGCATCACCACCGTTGTGACGGCGAAGGCATACCAGCCGTTGGTGCGCCACAGGGAAAACCCCGCCGCGCCAAGGGCAAACAGGCCGTAATTCCAGCTTCCGCATTTGCCGATTTTCTTGAGCAGCCGGTAAAGGGCAGTCACCAGCAGCAACGCCGCTCCGGCAAAGGGAATATCCTTCCACAGCGTCACGCTGTAGGCAATATTGTGCGGCATACAGGCATACAGGACATACACCAAAACCAACACAGGCCTGGGGATGCCCGCCTGGTACAGCGTCACCAGCGCATATCCAAAGCACGCGGCCATAAACAAAATCTGGGCGCAATGGAACAGCGCCACCGCGGCGTTCATATTGCCAAACAGCCGAAGCCCCAGATCCACAAAGAGCTTCACCGTCACCGTATGCCAGAAGGGCATCACATTGTTGTAAGCCTCGTCCCCCATCAGCTGCTGGAGGGTGGTGATGGAGTCCGTGGTCAGCACACCGGGATAGCGGGCAAAAAACAGATACGCCAGGTCAATGGCAGCGATAGAGCCAAACACCAGGAAAAACACCCGCGCCGGACGCTGCCTTCCGGAACCTTCCACCGCAATGGGCAGGTGGGTCATCATCCACAGCAAGACCGAATGGGCCGCGCAGACACCGCCGGCAAAGCAGCATACCACGTCAAAGGCGCTCTCCAGGGTTGCCGGGAGAAACTGGCTGTAATTTGCCAGCACCACCGCCAGAGAAAACAGGCCCGCTGCCGCCAGCAGCGGCCAACCCAGGCCAGTCCCGGCCCTCGCCTCCCGCCGGTAGTTATCCCACAGACATAACAGGCTCACAACGCCGCACAGCAGATACACACTGTAATAGGTATCTGTCACAGCCAGCGGGGATAAAACCGTCAGCCAAATGAAGATAAGTAAGGCTTGGAGCATCACGCCCGCCCTGCTGGTTCGATGTACCCAAAGTCGCATTGTGTTCTTCCCTCATTTTTCCGTTTATTTATTATTTATTATACTGTCTACGCAACAGCGTGTCAAGAAACGCCTACGATCCGAATCAGCAACCGCTATGACACGGCAGGGGTACGGCAGGAAAACGGGGGCTCAAAATCCACAAGTTCACCTTGGGCAACACCGCACAATTGCGTCTGCGGATCTCAGCGGATCTTTTGCGCCAGTTC